>JALGUK010000048.1 GCA_029820875.1 Candidatus Zipacnadia bacterium | reverse complement strand
GGATGTAGCGCGCTCTCTCGCCCTGTGTGGAGCTTTTGACTGTTTTGACCGCAACCGTCGCCGTATACTATGGCAGCTCGCAGCACTCCGGCCAAGCCCACAGGTGCAACTGAATATTGGCCAGGCGTGTGAGCTGCAGGATATCGAGGATTTTACCGACCGGCAAAAGTGCCTTCACGAGTGGAACGTTATGGGTTTTAGTCCTACCTGGCACCCGCTGCAATTTATCAGAGCAAAACTGGCAAGGGAAGGCGTCCTCACCGCCCAACAGATCAAGCAGCAACGTCCCAAGGACCCGGTCAAGGTAGCCGGCCTGCTAATCCGCCCCCATCGCCCCCCGACCCGCAGCGGCCGAACTGTAGTCTTCTTTACCTTGGAAGACGAAACCGGACTGTTGGATGTAATCGTTTTCGAGAACACCTATCAGCAATACGGCATACTAGTAAAAGGCCGCCTGGATCCCCGTGGAACCCCGGCGCTAATTGCGCAACAAGTTACTGCACTAAGCTAACTGCCTCCAGCGCCTTCGCCAACGCCTCCCGCTGCTCCTTAGGCAGGGCCGCTATCGCGCGGGCCAGTTCCTGCACCTGGGGGTCAACGGGCGACTGCGGCCGCTCCAGCATACGCGTCGCGTATGTGTGCCGGAGCATGTGCGGCGTCACCCGCTTCTCGATGCCCGCCGTCCAGGACGTGCGTGAAGGCAAAGTTTTCCATCGAGGGTGACGAGTAGTCACAACACGTTCTTCGGAAGTGCTATCAGCAGAGAAGACGCGGTGACTGCGGCCATCGCCAACGCCCATTCACCTGGGCCTGAACTGTGGCCGCATTTCGTCGCTACCGGTCGACGATTACGCAGCCCGCGCAATACCAGCCGCGATGCCCCTGTGCAAACGGGCAATCAGCGCTTTCCGCCTGCACATCGCAAACAGGCGCAATAGCACTACCCCCAAATTGGTCGGGACTAGGTCATTACTTCACACGTTCCGCCAGGGCCTGTGCACGCTCCAGGAGCATCCAGTCACCACATTGTTCTGGGTTCAGGTCTAGCTCTTCAATAATTTTGCGTATCTCTTGGCACTGCCTGATACACCGCTTGACGCGCTGCTTGTTGTTGCGGTCCTCGTTGCGGGTGAGATTCATTTCTACCGTCAGGATATCCGCCAACGCGGAGTAGTTGAGCCAGATGCGCCGCGCATTCAGACTTAGAATCTCGATCTCAGCCGAGTCAAGCCCGGATTCGCTCCAATCGACCTCCACCGCCCGCCGCGTTTCTGTAGCCCACTTGCGCAGGCGCTCGATATGCTCCGGCTCAGACTGAAAGTGACGCAAACGACCGGCGAAACCGAAGCTCACTTTAACGCAGGCCCACTCGTCAGGCTGGTCCCAGCAGTCTGCCATGATCGGAATGCCTGGGGCGATGTGCGTGCTGATGCCAAGAGCATATTCCACAAGGTATGGCGTCGCTTGCTCGCCGTACTCCCTCTCAAAGCACTCCGTCAGCCCAACTGGCTCCCTCGGATTCCAGGTATTGGCAGCGAAGTTGAGGTAATTAACCAGCCATTCACGCATATACCGCCGGCCGCTCCCGGCTGCGGTTACCCCAGCCGTGCGGTTCAACAGTTCAGGGCTCGGGATCGGGTAGGGCTCGAAATAAAGCTTCATGTCCGCAAGGCCGGCGTAGAAAAGGTTGTGGTAGATAAAGGGCTTGCGCCCCCACGTCTCGTTGAGCTCCCTCACATACGACAGCTTAGGTTGAGTTGTCCAAAGGCTCACGTTCTCGGGAAGTGTGCCAACGAGCTTGCGGTAAACCATCTCCTCCTCGCCCGGCTGAGTCGGATAGACGTTTTTCTGGTAGGGATCGTAGTATACCCGTGGGCAGAAGAAGATCTGTATGCGATCGCCAGCCAACTCGGCGACCTCCTCCATCATCGCCATTTGCGCCTTCCCCAAACCCACAAGGCCGGGACCGTATTTCGCCTCGTCCTCAGGCGATTCCGGTGCATTCGGTCTGTCGTCAACCATGATGCCGAGGGTTGGCAGCCCCATAGCAATGGCCTCTTTTACCCGGTCGAGCAGCGCCTGCCGATGAGCCTGATTGGTGAATATAAATGGCTTGCCCGGAGACCCTCCCGGATGACACTCTGGCATGAAAGTGATTCCACGCCGCGCCAGCATAGTGTTGACGGTCCGGAATTCCTCAGGCAGGGGCAGGTCCCAAGCGAATCCGGTGACGAGCACGTTCATCTTGTAGAAGGCACACCAGTCTGCGACCTCCTCGGTGACGCCTATGGACCGCGGGCCCCTGAGCGGCCAGGCCGGCCAGTCAGTTATCTTCGCGAGCCGTACGGACACGCTGCGCCCCTGTTTCTTAGCCAGCTGGATGAACGTCGAGCTGCCGTAGACCAGTCCAGCCCGATCGGCGCCGACGATCACCGCCGTCGGTTGGGCATCGGGTACAAATCCGAGAAAGTACCCCTGTGGCTTCAAATCTCGGGGCTCAAATCCGGCTTTCTGACAGATCGCATTGATTGAAGGCGATATGGGAGCCACGGCAAGAATCAGTCGGGGCCCTTTCTGAGGACTCTCGGGGTTCACAATTCCTATCTGAAGTGAGGAATTCTCAAGGATAAGCTCCAGCGCCCTTTGGATTTGCTCAATGGCATAGCTGTCGCGCAGATTTGGGCCAACGGCGATTTCGAAGACAACCTTATTGTCATCCACCAGCGGCATGGTGCCCTCAAGCAAACGTACTCGTTGGGGCCGCGGCAGTAACTGCAACTTACTCAAGCCGCCCTGAATCCGAAAAGCGTTTTCGACGGGAGCTATCATGGCCATGCGTATGGACCCTCCCCATGGACCTCCGTTGGCATTGGCAAGAACTACGGCGTCAGTCCAGTGCGTGTCATCGAAGTCTGGTGTTGTCCATCGCTCATCTATCTCATCGCAGACTTTCCAACTCTCGTCAGTGCAAAGCTTAATGACCTCGCCATTCTCACACACTATATCGCCCCAGGCGATCAGCCCGGCCGGCCCTAAGGCCGTGTTGGTGGCACTGATAGCTATCACATTCTTGCCTGCCACGAGCGCCGGCCCTATGTCAAATCGGTAGATTCGCTGCCAGCTGGTGCCGAAACCGATTTTTTGCCCGTTGACCCAAATGTCAAACCGGTCGTCGGCCGTCGCTCTAAGACATGCGGCCCTGGGTTCGCCCGGCAGGTCGAAGACCTTTCTGAAATAGCGTGTGGCGGCAGGAGCGACAAGTTCGTTGGGCTTCTCTTTCTCCTCGGGATGCCAGATCCATGACTGCACGACGCGCGGTGGGGCACCCCTACAAACCGCGCAGATCAAGAGGATGCAACCTGCTACTACGAGCACCGCTCGCATGGCTCTCCTCCCTTGGCTTCTGCAAATGGGTAGTCCCATTGAATTTCAGCAAGAGCTACGCCTTCTCTTTCGACTTGGGCTCGGTTGCAAGCGCGGCCTGCACTTGCCAGCTTGACCATTGACTATTGCTCAGTCAACCGCCCGCCTGACACGCTCTTCCCATCTTTGCTCTCGACCGCGACAACCTCTGCCCTCGGCTGGCCCTCCAGGAAGGCTCGGCGGAAGAAATGAATCATGCCAGTGTCCCCGTGGCCTACTACGAGATCGAGTGTGCCGTCGTCGTCGAGGTCCACGGCATCAACCCCCACTTCGTGATGGCTTGAGAGCACTGTGTTTACGAGGTCCAGTGACTTCGGCTCTGCGAAGCGTGGCTCTGTCGGCGTGCCGACGTTCTCCCAGTACCGCACACCCACCGGTGAGTGGTTCCCCGTGAAGAGGTCGAGATCCCCGTCGCCGTCCCAGTCCACGAGGCGGGCCGCCGTGCGGACGTTGACCTCCAGCGGTCGCCCATCGCTCATCATCAGCGGGACCGGCTCCGCCAACTGCCAATCCGTCTTCGTGCCGATGTTCCTGAAGAACATGAGCGTGCAGTCGTCGTTACGCTTTCCGTGTCCGCAGGCAACTACCAGATCCAAAAGGCCGTCTCTGTCCAGGTCAGCAACGTCCGGCTTGCAGCGATAGCCTGCCATAATGTGCTGGCCTGCGGCTTTGATCTCAATGGGCGGGCCAAAGTCCATTGGGTCCTCGGTGCCGGGGAAGAACTTGAGGCACCAGTTGTCGGGGCCGAGGGTCCCGCGCTGCCAGCCCTGGACTCCATTCTGGGTCCACATGACCAGGTCCCGATAACCATCACCATTCCAATCCGCAACCGCCACCTTCACATAACCGCGGTGGTGCTCGCCACCATCCGAACAACCCACTTCGTCAATCTCCTTGCCCTCTGACTTGATCTTGATTGCCGGCGCATACTGCAAGCCTCCGACGCCCTTGAAGAACAGCACGTTCCCCTGGCCGTCACCGGTTACGATGTCCAGAATCCCGTCCTCGTCCCAATCCTCAACCACCGGGTACGCGAACCCACCGTTGACCTGGCAGGGCTGGTAGCCGCGGAAGGGGATTTCCTCGCGGACCAGGCGCGGCTGCTGGGGCGTGCCTTCATTCAGGCAGAGGACCGTGCCGCCCGCCCCAGAGACGATGACGTCGAGCTTCCCATCTTGGTTCCAGTCTACCATAGTAGGCTCGTTGTGGAACCCAGCAATTATGATCTCACCTTGGGCATCTCGGAGCGGCGCGCCAGCCGCCAGTTTGGGATGCTTTCGATCGCCAATGTTCTCGAAGTAGTAGCAACCGACAATATCGCCAGTCGTATGATACTGACCCGCCATCAGGTCCAGGTCCCCATCAGCATCCCAGTCGGCCACCGAGGGTTTGCTATGGCCCAGGAAGTCGATCTCCTTGCCATCAGCTTCCAATGCCACCGGCTCTCCGAGGATGGGAATGCCGTCCGCGTCCCGCCCCGTGTTTGGCAAGAGGTAAATGTGAGCGCGCCCATAAGTACCGCAGAGTAAGTCGAGCTCGCCATCACCGTCCCAATCGCACGGCTCAATGAACACGCCCTGGTAAAGCGTGTCCGGATTAGGGCCATAGTCAAGGCCGGGAAAGACCTTGGCGTCAAAGATAACCTTGCCGGAGTCAAATGCCGGAAGCTCATTGGTGCCGATGTTCTTGTGAAAAGTAAGATAGCGGCACCAACCACCCACCAACAGGTCGCGTTTGCCGTCCCCATCCCAGTCACAGATCGCCACCGTCAGTAGCCAGCCGCGGTTCGGGTTAGTGATATCCATCCCATCAACGTTCTGAAGATGGACAATTTCGCGCTCCGAGAACGCTGGTTCGTTCTCTGTGCCAATGTTCCGAAACCACGTAACAAGTGCACCAGTCCCGTAGCGGTCAGAGCCGATGAGATCATGGCGGCCGTCACCATCAAAGTCCACCCAGCATGGGTAGCAAGCTAGCCCCGGGAAGGTTGTCTGTCCGTCACTTGCGAGCCGTAGGGTATCACCGTCACCGATCAGCGGCACTGGCTCGGCCTCGTGCGCGTCCCTTCCCGCCGGCCCGAAATAGACGGCAAACTTTGTTGCCTGGGAATCAGGCACAGTGAAGATGAGGCGTCCCGTCGTCTGATAGCTTTGATCGCTCGCGTTGAATTGCCGCTCGAAGCGGAAGGGCAGCTCCTGACCCGCTGCCGCACCATCAAGCGCCTCAACGCGGAGGGAATAGTGGTTGAACTGTTCCTCGCTGTCCAGAGCAGCGAGCAGTGTGCCAAAGTTTACCTGCGCCTCGACGACAGCGTGCGGGCCGGGCAATGTCCCGGGCTTTACCTCCAGCACTGCCCGGAAGTGCGCCGGCGTTTGCCAAGGTGCCGCTTGACAACCCGTCACAACCAGGAATGCAATGACGGCAAGACCCTCGTTCCATCGCATGATATCAATCACTTCCTCTGATTTCTTGCATACACGGGAAAGTATGACGTCGCCCCACCCTCGGCTCGCGAAGGCGAGGCGATTGGCGCCGGACGCACCGCATCTAGCAGGCCCCTGCTCAAGTACCTTCGCGGGCCGGGCTTACTCCATAGTTTGTTACCCTTAGCATCCCTATAGATCCTTCCAGTTATACCATCCATCTACATCGGCTATCAGCTCCTCGAAGCGCTTCCACTTCGCATGGCCATCGAGGTAGGATACGTTTTGCCCTCCGTTGTGCCGCTTAGAAAGCCAACGGTCCTCGCCGAATCCATACTTGGGGTCAGGCCCGATCAAATAGGGATTCCATCCTGCCCCGGACGCATCGGGCGACAGCAAGCCATTGCACTCGCCTATAAAGTACTTCTCGGCAGGCCTCGGGATCTCACCCAGTCTCGCCACGACCGTATACCCGACTCCTCCATGCGCCATGGCATATGAGACGTTTTGCCCAAAATGCTTTTTGTATGCACGGTTGCAGCCTCCAGGCTTGTCCGACGGGCACAAGTAGACCTGCCTGTTCTTGACGTAGGGCTCAATATAGCTCGGCCAGAATGGTCCCGTCGGGGTTTGCCCCCAGACCGGCAAGGTTTCATCGTAATCCTGGGCGTACATAACACACGCCGTGCCGAGTTGCCTCTGATTGGACAGGCAGGACGCCGCTCTTGCCTTCTCCCTCGCTTTCGCGAACACCGGGAAAAGGATTGCTGCCAGGATCGCGATGATTGCGATCACCACCAACAATTCGATCAACGTAAAACCCCTTCGGCGCTCTTTGAACATTTCTCTACATCCTCCCTTGCGGGTTCCGGTGAACGGTGAGCACCCGTCACGAACTTCAGCCTTCGACTGTGCTCCCTTCGGCTGCGCTCAGGGCAGGCAGGGCAGGCCGCGCGCACGCACGAACTATTCCTCACCTCCCTTATTGGGTGGGGGGAATCGGCCGACTGCGGGGACTCATAGCCGATTTCGCTGTCCCTGTAAGCCTTGACGTGCCCGTCTGTGCCAAGCGCGTTACAGGTACCGTTATGTGGACTGTTCCCCTTGGTGGGCCTTACGGATCCCTCCACCCCCACCATCCATCTCGGTCGTTGTACAGGTGGTCAAATGACTGCCACTTCGCATGGCCGTCAATGTAAACGACATTGCTGCCATCGTTGTGCCGGCGAGAAATCCACCGGTCATACTGGTCAAAGTTAGGACCCCCATACAAATAGGGAGTCCACCCGCCCATAGCACCGTTGGATTCGCCTATGAGGTACCTGGCAGCAGGGCTCGGAATCTCGCCCAATCTACAGCCTACCGTAGGTTGGTTTCCGCCATGGGCGGCGACATAGGAGACATTCTGCCCGAAATCGCACATGTAATAGCGTCCCCGATATGCGTTGCAGCAGCCCCCCTCCATGTCCGACGGGCACCAGTAGATCTGCCTATTCTTCACATAGGGCTCGATCTGGGTGGGCCACAGTGCCCAGGCCGGCAGGGTTTCATCGTAATCCTGCGTGTACATCATACAGCCCAGGCCGAGCTGCTTGAGATTGGACAAGCAGGCCGCGGCCCTGGCCTTGTCCCGCGCCTTGGCGAACACCGGGAAAAGGATCGCTGCCAGGATCGCGATGATCGCGATCACCACCAACAATTCGATCAACGTAAAACCCCTTCGGCGCTCTTTGGACATTTCCCTACACTCTCCTTTGCGGTTTCCCGGCAACAGTGAGTATTAGGCAACAACTTGAGACCCTCGAACTGTTTCTCACCTCCCTTCTACTGCTGTCATTCTGAGCGCAGCGAAGAATCTTGGCGGGGGATGGGCCTCGAGGCATCCAAACGAAGGATGTTGCTACCCACGCTCCCAGATTCTTCACTGCGCTGCGCTCCGTTCAGAATGACAAGGGGCAACCTTCCAGCAAACAAAAAACCCAAGGGCCTTCACTCAGAGCGAAGTAGCCCTTGGGCTGTGTCAATAATATAGCGGCGCGACTCGGCAATCCGGCAGGAGCTACGCAGGCATAGTCTAAACATGCATTTGCCCCTCCCCCCACATGCAGTCGCCCTAAAACTCTAAATCTCTTGTACACCCCACTTTCGGAAATGTCAAGGGGTTAAAGTACCAAACAGCCTGTTACGATAGAGCGTTCGTGGGGGTTGGAGATTGGGGACACCAGTGGAGCGGGAAGGCCTTACGCTCAATGAGCGCGCCGTCCTTGAACTGGGAGAACTCCCTCAGGTGGACCATGCTGCCAACCTCGACGGTCTCGGTCGAGAGCTCTACCCTCCTCACTTCCGTCGCCCTCTCATCGAGGCATCCGGGCAGCACCACCACATCGCTGCCATCAAGCGTGATGCGCTCTGTACCCTTCGCGAAGTAGAAATTATCGAACCGCAAGCGGAACTCATCGGATTCGACCGTGTACCACTTGCACTTCGATGGGTCAGCGTATGGCACCCCGCGCTGGAAGATCAGGCCGAGGCCCGACTCCACATACTCCTTTCAGCGAGCAAACCTGAGCAGACCGTTTTCGTCAATCCGGCAGTCCACTGCAGCGGGTGTGAATGCATTTTTGAAGAGTTTGATATGGTACGACTTCCCCAGCACAACCATCAGCGTAAGCTCGACCGCCCCATCCGGCCCCCAAATCGGCCTGGACAGGTGACGGGAGCAGCGAACTCGGGCGGTGGACCCGTCCATCTTGAGGCAATCATCCTCGCCGAAGACGTAGCTCGCGCTCTCGCCAGAATCGCGCCAGTTGAAATCCTGACGGACAATGATGTTCGCCATCTGGAGTCCTCCTGTGCAGGTGCGGCGTTGAGCTAGTACGCCTTGCCTTTCGCTTTGGCGCACAACGGAAACAGAGCCCCGCGAGGATTGCGATGATTGAAATCACCACCAGTAGTAGTTTGACCAGCGCAAAACCTCGGCATTCTCCTCTTCATAGGTATTACACATCGGCCGCCCCTGCCGTAGCCTCCGAGGAGTCCTTTTCTTTCGCGGGCCCACCCCTCTATCAGTCAATCCCCGTCAGCATCTTGACCAGCGCCTCCCGCTGTTTCTGGTCCAGGGCTGCTATCGCGCGGGCCAGTTCCTGCACCTGGGGGTCAACGGTTGGCTCCTGCGCCTGGTCCTCGGCCTGCACCTTCTCCCGCAGCTCCTCCTCGTTGACGTGCGTGTAGATCTGCGTGTTGGCCACGTTCGCGTGCCCGAGGAGGGTCTGCACGTCGCGGATGGTCAAGCCGGGCCGCTCCAGCATCCGGGTCGCGTAGGTATGCCGCAGCGTGTGCGGCGTGACGCGCTTCTCGATGCCCGCCGCCTCGGCGAGGCGCTTGACCAGGAACTGCACATAGCGCGGGGTCAGCGCATCACCACGCTTGCGCTCCCCTTGGCCTGTCCTGCCGCCGCGAAGTCCCGGGAAGAATGGCTGACGCCCGTTGAAACCCAGGGCTTCCCGCTTCTCGCTCCAGGCTTGCAGCCACCCGCGCGTCTGTCCGTCTACGGGAACGACGCGGTCTTTGCTTCCCTTGCCGAGGTTGACGCGGATGGTGCCCTTCTTCAGGTCGACGTCTACTCCGCGCAGGCCCACAACCTCCGAAACCCTCAGACCCGCGCCGAGCATCGCCTGCAACATCGCGCGGTTCCGCAGTCCGGTTGGGCTTCCGGTGCGCACCCTGGCCAGGAGCGCCTCAGTCTCCTCGGGAGTCAGGGTCACCGGGAGCCGTCGAGG
>JALGUK010000537.1 GCA_029820875.1 Candidatus Zipacnadia bacterium | reverse complement strand
TGGGTCTGCTGCATGGTTGACGACATGCGGTTTACAGTAGCGCAGATGGCCAAAGAGTCCGGCCAGGTTCTGGAGACGGGGTGGGGAGTGTAGGGATGCGCAAGGCTCCAGGCGGTGAGATGTGGGTGGGGCATGGCGACACACCGGGCGGAGTCGCTCGGTGTGTCGCTCCTATGCTCCGCTGCCGGGGGTCAGCCTATTTAGTAAGACGCCTCCTGGGGCCTGCGGGCTACCAGCGGCGACGGCCAGGGAATGGCGGCGCGAATCGCTCGTGGGTCTGCACGGCCTCCTTCTCGTCACACAACATGACCCTGTTGGACTGCGGCACGTACAAAACCTGGTACGCAGCCCACGCCAGCCATCGGTCCCGCCTCTGGGACCGCATCTTCTCCAGCGCAGCTCTGGCGCTGTCACCGAAGGACAACAGCGCCCGTCCGACCACCTGCCAACCATAGGCGGCATCCGGCCGGCGCGAGCCGTCGCCGTACTCCCGGAAGCGGGCCTCGAGCAAGGACTCCACCCTCCGTGCTTGAGGCCGCGACATCTGCGACGCCCTGATGCCTAGGCGCTTGGCCGCGGTGAGTTGGACGGCCGGCGTGGGGTCGTCCAGCGCCCGCATCAGCGCGCGAATCACGCGAGGCCCCTTGTACCGGTCGAGCGCCTCGACAGCCCACCAACGGACGCGATAGTCCTTGTCATTTGCAAGCGCGGCAAGTAGCGGTGCCTCGGACTCGGCAAGCCGGTTATCGCCGAGGGCGCGGACGCAAGCCTCGCGAATGGGCCAGCGTGGGCTGCGCAGGCCGTTCAGCAGCGCCGGCATCGCACGCTCCTTCATCGCCGTCAATGCGTCAATGCACGCCTCGCGGAACTGGAACTGGTCGTCCTTTTCCAGTGCGGCGAGGATGCGTTGCGGAGTGTTCGGGCCATTAACCTTCGCCAGCGCGTCAGCGGCCGCAATCCGTACGCTCGACTCGGAATCGGTAAGTCCCTCTTCGAGGGCTTGAACCTGGCCAGACGCCTTAATAGCCCCGAGCGCCTGCATGGCAGCGCGCCGGACAAGCACGTGGTCGTCGTGGGCAAGGACCGCGACCATTGCACCGTCGGCTTGGAGGGTGCCAGCGGCGATGTCCTTGAGCGTCTGGGCGCGCAAGCGCCAGTCCGGGCTGCTGAGTGTCGCGACACTGGTCGGCTCGATGGTATACCGCTCAATACCGTTGCGGGGGAGGGTGATGACGGCGACGGGTGTCACGCCCTGTTGGATGAACGGTTGCCACATCGGGTCTAAAGGCTTAGCGGTGCGTACCGTCAGCTCAACGGGTCTCCCTTTGCACACATTAAGCATCCGGGTGAGCACCGCCTTCTGGTCCGCCGGCGGCCCGACCGAGCTATCCTGCACGTAGAGTTCGTCTACGATTCCCTCCTCCACCCATTTGGGCCAGTCCATGTAAATCATGCCCACTCCGGAGAAGTCCAGCCGCGTTGCCCCCCAGGGCTGGGCGTAGTACGGATTATGCGGCGGGATGTTGACGACTATCTTCTTACCGAGCGGCGCCAGGGCTGCGTGCAGTTCGCGGAAAAACTGGGTGACGTACTCCCCGCGCAGCTTGTACCAGGCGGTGACGTACTCCCCGCGCAGCTTGTACCAGGCCTCCTTGTCGAACGGCTCTGTGCGGATGTCCACGCCGTGGCGCCGTTTGAACTCCTGGACGATGGGTTCATTGAAGCCGAATTCGTCAGGGTAGCGGATGCCGAAGTTCTCAACGTAGGTGTAGAAGGCGATGCCGTCGTACCCGTAGCGTGTTACATGGTCAACATATCGGGCGATAATCGCCCGCCGCGCCTCGGGATAACAAAACGCGATGGGGCCTGGGCACAGGCGCTCGCCCCAGCGGTCCACAGGGCACCACTCGGGGTGCTCTATCCGCAGGCGGTCCTCGAACAAGTATGGGGCGATGATGCCGACCTCCGCTTGTGGGCCGTGCTCGAAGAGGCCCTCCATGATGTAGATTTCCATGCCGTTGCGTCGGGCGGCGGCTACGGCGAGATCGTTGGTCCGCACGTCTTCGTTGAGGTATCGCAGCCAGCGCGTCCAGTAGTCATACGTCTGCGGACGAGCATCACCGCACTTATAATAGCGCAGCCACATCCGGTCCTGTTCGCCGCGCCA
>JALGUK010000536.1 GCA_029820875.1 Candidatus Zipacnadia bacterium | reverse complement strand
CCGGCCCAGCCGAAGCTCTGCAGCTCCGGAATCGGCTCGATGCCCAGATTCCGGCAGTAAGTGAACAGCTCTTGTGCATCCCGCCGGTTTGCGGGGTCGTCCAGATGGTAAAAGATACTGTCCTCGAACACCGCTGCGTTCAGCCGCAGGCGCGCGAAGCGCTCCAGCAAATATCCGGCGCATCCTCGACGTTTGAAGCGAGGAATACATGGCCGTCGGGGGTCTTCTGGACAAGTTGCAGCAGCGTCGTCAGCCCGTAGGCGCATCCGCGTTCGTCAGCACCGATAATCGTAACGCGATTCCGGCGCACTCGGAGCGAGTAGCTCTCCGGCGGCCGCTTCATCCGGTCCCCGGGGGCTACGATGAGCTGCACACCTCGCTCACCGCCTCTTAGCGGGTCTTGCCCGATGGCGACGCAACCGGTCTGCTGCCAGCGCCTGGGAGAACAGGCGGATGCCGGAGGCGGTTACGCTCCCGACTTTCCCCCGAATGCCCACGTTAAGCTTCGCAGGAATCGAAAAATTTTCCTTAATGCTGACAGGCTCGAACACCTTCGGAGCCGGAACAATCTTCGTCCCGCCGAGTGACACGTTGTCAACGAGAACAACCGCGCCATCGCCTTCGACCTGCAAGGCGACCTCGATTTCACCAGCGATGGGGATGAAGTTCACAGAAAGTTCCCGCCAGGGCCAGGGGACCGGAGATTCAGTGATTTGCGCGGAAGCCAGCGGGGCAGCGCCTGCTCCCGGCCGGACAACCAGAGATACAGCGCCATTGTCCAGGCGGAGCACTCGCACCTGTGCACTGACCGACCAGCCCCGACGCTCATCGGCGGGCGAAAACGAGACGCGCTGGCTGATGGAGACCTTGCCCGGCTCGGCGAGTGACAACTGGCAGACATGCTTGCCGAACTGTTCGCGCGCGAAGAAGGGCAGACGCGGAGTCTGCGTGATAACCCGGCCAAGCCCGCCATTAGCGGATAGGCCGTATATCTCGCCGTAAGCATTCCCTACGAGGTCCTCGGCCCGCCAGAAGAAGGAGAATTCATACTCCTTTTCCGGCTCGCAGGGCACGTCCTGCCATATGCGGGTCATGGCCGATTCCTTATTACTCAGGCGCACGCTTGCCTTCCCGTCCTTGGCGACCGTCGTGTCGCGGAAGACCCGTTCGCCGGGCGCATCCTGCCCCCATCCCACCAGCTTCTGGCCCTCGCCCTGTTCAAAGCCCGGGTTGACCAGCGGAAGGTCTGAGATGGCCACCTTGTCGAACCAGACCGTGCCCTTGCCCGCTTGGATACGCAGATAAGGCCGCAGCGTTCGGTATTCACCGGAGTTGAACTTCACGCTATAGCGAACCCAGCGGGGAATCCCCGTCACCGTGACGGCTCCCGCAGGCCCTGTCCCCGTCCAGCCGACGAATTGACCGTCGCGTACAGCCTCAAAGTCGCCGTTGACGAGTGTGGCAGGCATCGCAGCAGCAGTAATCAGCAAACAAACGACCGTCAGTGAGAACCGCAATGTACCGCTCCTCCCGGAGTAATGCTTCGCATATATGCTCTATTTATCTTCTCGCAGCACGGTTGTTGTCCTTCATGCACCTAAAAAGGCCCGGTTGACAGGGCTGCAGCGGCTCGTGTAGAATGCACAAGAGGAGAGTTGAGAATATTGATCTGCCCGCGCTGCGGCCAACCGATGAGGGAAAGCAAGCGCTCCCATCACAAGAAGCGCAAATGGATATGCCCCCGGTGCGGGAAGGTGCGGATGCAGATTCCCAAAAAGCACAGGTCGCAAGCACCGAGCGACCGGTAATGCGCGTGACAAGGTGCATGTCTCGCAGACCCTTTGAATCGGGCCTAAGGAGCTGACATATGTCCGAAGTAACGATAATCGGCGGCGGACTGGCTGGCTCGGAGGCCGCCTGGCAGCTCGCTGAGCGCGGTGTTAAGGTGAGACTGTACGAGATGCGCCCGGTGGTGCAGACGGAGGTGCACAAGACCGGGCTGCTGGCCGAACTGGTTTGCAGTTTCCCTGCGGGCCAAGAACCTCGAGCGCGGAAGCGGATTGCTTAAGGAGGAGATGCGGAGGCTGGGCTCGCTGATTATGCAGGCTGCCGAGGAAAGCGAGGTCCCGGCGGGCGGCGCGCTTGCCGTGGACCGCGAAGTTTTCGCGCAGAAGATTACCGATACCCTTGAGCAACATCCGAACGTGACCGTAGTGCGCGAAGAGATGACCGAGATACCGCGAAACGGTCCTGTAATCATTGCAACTGGGCCATTGACGTCATCGGGCCTTGCAAAGGCGATTTACGGCCTGACCGGCCAGCATTACCTGTTTTTCTATGATGCCGTCTCCCCTATCGTGGATGCCGACACCATTGATATGGACCGGTGTTTTCTCGCCTCGCGCTATGATAAGGGCGAGGCCGCGTATCTGAACTGTCCAATGACCGAAGAGGAGTATGATGCGTTCTACGAAGAGCTTATCCATGCCGAGACGGTGCAGCCGCATGAGTTCGAAAAGCGCGAGTTGTTCGAGGGGTGCCTGCCGATCGAGGTAATCGCCAAGCGGGGCCGAAAATCGCTGCTTTTCGGGCCGATGAAACCGGTCGGGCTGGTGGACCCGCGGACAGGTGAGCGTCCGTTCGCCGTCGTGCAGTTGCGGCCGGAAAACAACGAATTGACGATGTACAACATGGTGGGATTCCAGACATCCCTCACCTGGGGCGAGCAGGACAGGGTCTTCAGGATGATTCCGGCCCTGGCCCACTGCGAGTTTCTGCGC
>JALGUK010000535.1 GCA_029820875.1 Candidatus Zipacnadia bacterium | reverse complement strand
CGTGCAATCGCAGCAACCTCCTCGGTGCATGCCGGAAGTACAACCACATCGGGCAAACGTCTGTCCAGCGACGCATCATATTCATAGACCTGCAGTCGAGTCGGGCGCGTCAGGACATACTCCTTGCCCACGATTCGCTTGAGGCCTTTTACCAGGCGGTTGTCGGCCATCGGGTCCTCTCCAGGGTTGATGGGAACTTACTTGCTCAATGCTCTTATTGCTGCCGACGCCCGCGGCTTTGGTTCCATTGAAGCCTTACCGGGTGGCACAATTCTACTTGACCTGCCGGTGCAAGTCAAAGCGACGCCCTTGCGCGGACGGTCACCTCCGCCGCCCGGCACAAGAGCTCGAAAGCCCGGCGTCCTCGCTTCGAGAGCGTCAAGTAGCTGTTCGAGGTTGCCGACCTCCTCAGAGGCGAGCCCCAGTACCGGTTACCTACTCGATTTCGGAAAATGTTACATAGTTTTACATTCGGCATCGGCCCGCCCCCTCAACGCAGCTCAACCACGTCACGGGATATTTCAACCTCGCCGTCAGCGGCGATATCCACCTCCAGGCGGCTCGCATACCGTGCGAGGTCCTTCGAGTGGCAGATGAAGGTGCGCCCGTGTCGTTCCAATGGGTTAGTCTCAACATGGCTATGCCCGCCTAAAATCAGGTCGATCCCCACCGCAGACTGTGCGATCTCACGGTCAGCCGGCAACCCGACATGAGTCAGAGCCACCAGGATGTCACACTGCGGCCGCAACTTAGCTGCGAGCCGCTTAGCGGCCTGGATGGGAGGCTCAAACCGAAAACGCGAGACCCATTCATGCCAGGTGCCGGATATGACGATTGGAAGTGTAAGCCCGAAGACGCCGACGCGAAGACCGGAGGCGGTCGTCAGCAGGGTGCTCGGCGGCAGCCAGGGTACCGGTCGGCCCAGGAGCGTGACATTGGCCCCAAGGACCGGGAATGCAGCCGCAGCAGTCTTCCAGCGGCACAGTGTCGCCCACGGGTGGAACTCGCGGTTGCCCATCGCCATTGCCGCACACCCGAGGGCATTAAGGCGGGAGATAGTCATGTCCCACGGTCGAATGTCCAGGTTTCCGAAACTGACCGCGTCGCCCGAATCAAAGTAAAGGCGCTCTGGCTCCTGTGCAAATGTCTCTGCGAGCCGTGCGGCTTTGCGGGCGGTCAATGCGCCATGCATGTCCGATGTGTGGAATATCACAAGGCGGGATATCGCTTCAGCCTCCTCGGCATTACCGGCGATACGGGCACTGCAACTGGCTAAGGCGCTGCATTGGCCAGCACATTCTCGATGGTCGTCCTCAGCGCGTTGGCGAAGCGAGTGCGGTCCGACTCCCTAAGCGCTCGCGGCCCTCGAATGCGCCTTCCTGCCTTCCGCATCTTGCGCGCCACGTGCCGTCGCATCACCAATCGGTCAATGTTTCTTTGCGTAATCGGCAATCCGCGGAAAGTCAACGGGTAAGCCCCCCGGGCCAACGCCAGACCTGCAAGCCATCACAGTCGTCCGGAAGCGTCGTGATATGAGCATCCGCCATCACAAACAGGACGCTGACCCTTGCACGACGTGCCTCTGCAACGATTTCATCCTTGAACGGGCACGCATCCGCATCTACAAGAATCGTCATAGGTCATCAGGCATCCAAAAGGAAACAGACTGCCGGCGAGGAATTAGTTTTCCAGAGCAATCTGCCGCCGTGTTTCATACGTTTGCGATGCGACATGTCGTCATAGGAACCGCCGGACATGTGGACCATGGGAAGACCGCGCTCATCAAGGCGATGACGGGCGTGGATGCAGACCGCCTCAAGGAGGAGAAAGAGCGCCAGCTCTCCATTGACCTTGGATTCTCGGACATTATACTGCCCAGCGGAACACATGCCGCGATTGTTGATGTCCCAGGACACGAGCGCTTCATCAAAAACATGCTTGCCGGCGTGACCGGCATTGACCTTGTACTAATGGTCATCGCCGCCGACGAGGGTATTATGCCCCAGACTCGTGAGCACCTTGACATCGTCAACCTGCTCGGCGTTGAGCGCGGTGTGGTTGCTCTCACCAAGGCGGACCTTGTGGACGATGAGTGGCTTGGTCTTGTGCGGGCCGATGTGGCGGAGGCGATTAAGGGGACAGTTTTCGAGAACGCGCCAATTGTTGCGGTCTCTTCATTGACCGGCCAGGGGATTGAGGAACTTACCAAGGCAATCGACTCGGCGACCGCCGACATAGCTGCACCTGTGCTCTCCGGGCCGTTTCGGGTTCCCATTGACCGGGTCTTCAGAATGCCCGGGTTTGGCGTGGTCGTCACCGGCACCCTCACGCGCGGTACTATACATGTTGACGACCTCGCGGAGATTCTTCCGAATAAGGGTACGGCACGCATTCGGCATATCCAGGTCTGGGGCAAGGAGCTTGAGACAGCCAATGCTGCGCAGCGTGTTGGCGTCAACCTCAGTAGATTGAGCAAGGACGTGCCGGAACGCGGGGATATTCTTGTCCGGCCCGGCTCCATGCGCCCCACCTACCTCCTCGA
>JALGUK010000534.1 GCA_029820875.1 Candidatus Zipacnadia bacterium | reverse complement strand
CCGGCGGCCGAGCGTGCTGTCCTGTGCCTCGTAGAGGATATCGAGGCTCTCGGCGATTTTACGGATGATTCTGTAGCCCCCGAGTGTTCTCATGCGGCTCTACGACTCTCCGTGGCGGTCGCGAATGAAGTGCGACAGCAGGCCACGGCGCACATGCTCAACGCGCACCACGACGGCTGTCGTGTTGTCCGTCCCGCCGTCCTCGTTTGCAAGATAGACCAGCAGACGCGCTGCTGCCGAGGGGCCGTAGTTAGCAAGCGCGTCGCGGATTTCCAGTTCCGAGACATGCTCTACAAGCCCGTCTGAGCATAGCAAAACGACATCGCGTGCCGCGACGGGGAAACCGCCCGTGTCCGCATCCACTTGCGGCTCGAGGCCGATGCAGCGTGTAATCATATTGCGCTGGGGCGCATGCCGCGCCGCGCCTCCTCTTCGGTCATTCGGCCTTCCTGAACCTGCTCGGCGACCCAGGAATGGTCGGTCGTGAATTGCGACAGCTCCCCTGCACGCAGCAAGTACCCGCGGCTGTCACCTACGTGGGCATAAATAAGCCGCCCCTCGACGAACGCCGCTGCAGTAAGCGTGGTGCCCATCCCCGCTAGACTCGGCCTGGCCCGACTCTCCGAATAGACAGCCCGATTGGCCCTTTCGACGGCGGTTGCGAGCGCCTCGGTCGGCGGAGAGTCGGCACGGGCATAATATGCCTCTATGAGCGCATCAAGCGCAATCTCGCTGGCGATTTGGCCGGCCGCATGTCCGCCCATGCCATCAGCCACCGCAAACAGTGAGCCTCTTGACGCGACAACGTGTTCCTCATCCGGCGCAAAGAAGGCGTACTTGTCCTCATTGGTCTCCCGCACCCGCCCGATGCTGCTTGCCGCACCTGCGGAGACCAGAACCTCCTCGGCGGGTTTTTTGCGCCACGGGATGGCCGCCTCAGTCTCAGCAGCATCGAGTTCCTGGGTAATTTCGTCGGCAGGGGATTGGTTCACCACGTTCTCGTATACGCACCTTCGACGACGTTATTTTGCAGCTACACGATCGAGTATATCACCTTGAACGGCCTATTGGCAAGCCGGACGGCAGTTGGGCTTTTCGCCTTGCGGTTCGCCAGGATTTGGTGTATGATATAAAGCTCGAACAATTGTTTGTCGCAGTGATGGCGGGACATGAAGAACGGCAATATCATCATCAAGGGCGCACGAGAGCACAACCTCAAGAACATTGACCTGAAGCTCCCGCGCAACAAACTGATTGTTTTCACGGGTGTCAGCGGCTCTGGGAAGTCGTCGCTGGCATTCGACACTCTCTATGCGGAGGGGCAGCGGCGGTACATTGAGTCGCTGTCATCGTATGCCCGGCAGTTTCTCGGCCAGGTGCGAAAACCCGACGTGGACTATATCGGAGGGCTCTCGCCCGCCATCTCGATCGAACAGAAATCGGTCGGTGCCAACCCTCGCTCCACGGTTGCAACAATCACCGAGATTTACGATTACCTCCGGGTTTTGTTCGCCCGAATCGCCGTCGCCCACTGCCCTCGTTGCGGCCGGGAGCTGGCAGCCCAGTCGGTGGACCAGATTGTGGACCGGCTGACGGCATACCCGCAGGGGACCGGGCTCGTGCTCCTCGCGCCGGTCGCCCGAGGGCGCAAGGGAGAGTACCGCGACCTGTTCGAGCAGGCGATATCGGACGGATTTGTCCGTGCGCGGGTGGATGGGCAAATCATGGACATCACCCGGGAGATAAAACTCGACCGACGGCGCAAGCATGACATTGAGATTGTCGTTGACAGGCTCGTAATGAAGCCTGGTATAGACGAACGGCTTTCCGATTCGGTCGAGACCGCGCTCAAGACCGGCGAGGGGCTGATGATAGCGCAGGTTGAGGGCGAGGGGGACGTACTTTTCAGCAGGGAGTACGCCTGCCCTGATTGCGGACTGAGCTTCGAGGAACTCGACCCTCAAATGTTCTCGTTTAATAGCCCGCGTGGGATGTGCCCGGAATGTCACGGTCTGGGTACGGTCGAGGACGTGGACCTGGCGCTGCTCATTCCGGACGAGTCCAAGACGATTATGGAAGGCGCCGTCCGCTGGCTCGGGGACATCGCAACCTGGAAGGAACGCCATCCCGG
>JALGUK010000047.1 GCA_029820875.1 Candidatus Zipacnadia bacterium | reverse complement strand
CCGGGAGATTCGCCGCCCGAGCAGAGGCAGCACGTGCCGGATATACAGGTCCAATACGGCACGTATTGGCCTGCCCGACGGGCGGAAGAACTCCAGGACAACAAGCTGACCACCGGGCTGCAGAACCCGATGCATCTCGCGCAGACCGGCGCCGATGTCCTCGAAGTTGCGCACCCCAAACGCCACCATCGCCGCATTGAACGTATCATCGCGAAACGGCAAGCGCAATGCGTCGCCACACACGGGCACGACCTGCACCGTTTCCGGCATCCCTTTCATCTTGCTGCGCAACAGCCGCAGCATAGGCATGGCAAAATCGCACGCAACAAACGCCAAGTCGCCCGTACCGGTACACAGGTCCAGGACGACGGCGCCTTCGCGCAGGTTCAACCGGCTGCACGCCTTGCGCCGCCAGACGATGTCCAGGCCGAGGCTGAGAAGGTGGTTCAGCAGGTCATACCGCGGTGCGATTCGAGAAAACATCTCCCGAATCCTCGCCGCTGTTTTCATGCGGCCCTCCTGTCTGCGGCAACCGATTGGGAAACGCTCGGATTATAACACGAGGCAGTTGCGTTTGCAACTGAGTGAATATGCTCCACTGCGTGGTTTTCAGCAAGGGTTTGACGGCCCTGTTGGCGAACTGGGGGAAAAGGGGACGGCTCTTGCTCGGGAGAAAATACATAGATGAGCAGCGCTACTGCTGAAGTTGTCAAAAACAGCTTGATTGTGGCCACGCTCTCGATGGCGCCCGTAAGCGAATTACGCGGCGGTATCCCCGCCGGGCTGGTCATGCACCTCCCGCTGACGGTGGTCCTGCCGCTTGCGGTGCTTGCCAATATCGTGGCCGTTATTCCGGTCTTGCTCTGGCTGGAACCCCTCGTGGAGGTGCTGGGGCGTGTTCGCGTGCTTGGGCGATTCTTCGACTGGGTTTTCGGCCGTGCACGCCGAAGAAGCGAAATCGTGGACAGATACGGCGTGCTGGGTCTGACCTTATTCGTTGCAATCCCGCTGCCTGTCACCGGTGCATGGACAGGGGCCGTCATTGCCGTACTAATGGGCTTGCCCTTCTGGCGTTCTCTTGCCTGCATCGCTCTCGGAGTGCTCATCGCCTCCGTGCTGGTGACACTTGGTTGTCTCGGATTGCTCCAAATCCCGTTTATCGAGAGGGTCGTCGCGCAGGCCGTCATAACTTTTCCGGCAGGCCGGTAGTATGCGGAGCAGGGGATGAACTGTTGAAACCGTGGATGCTCTGGCTGTTGATTATCTTCGGTGTTTGGCTGCTGTGGCGCATGTTCCGAGCGCTGAAGCGGGCGCGTGTCGAGGCACCGCTGCGTGAGGCTGCACGGATAGCTGACGAGCTGATACGCCGCTACGACATCGAGGAGATGAAGGCCGCATATCACCGGGGTGACCCGGCCGGCCGGCTTGGAGCCGTGCTGGCCCTCGCAGGCATCGAAAGCGATGAGGCTCTCGAGCCGCTCGTCGAGGCGATGGATGACCCGAACATTCAAATCCGGCTCATTGCGGGCAAGGCACTGGCGAAGATAAGGCGGAAGGAAGCGCTCGCGGCGCTGACCGAAAAGGGCTTGCAGGATGCATCGCCGCTCGTGCGGGCTTCAGTTATGCATTCACTGGGGGAGCGGGGAGATGCCGATGCAGTGCCTGCCGTCGCCAAGGCGGTGAAGCAGGCATTGTCTAACCCGATGCTGCGCACGCGGGAACTGGAGGTCGGCGCCAACGCGCTCGCACTGCTGGGCGATAGGCGGGGGATGTGGGTGCTTAAGGATGCGCAGCAGTCTGATGTGAAGCGCGTGCGAGAGGCCGCCAAGCGGGCGCAGAACATACTTGAACTACGCGGGAGACTGGAACGCAACCCCCAGGACGCCAATGCAGCACGGCAACTAGGTATACTCTACATTGCCTCAAATGAGTTTGTGCGTGCGCGTTCTGCTCTTGCGCGTGCCGTGGAACTTGACCCCGCCGATGCCGCTGCGCGGCGGGTTCTTGGGGCCGTTCATGCCGAACTCGACGAAGCGGAGCTGGCTGTCGCACAATATCAGGAGGCGGCACGGCTGGCACCGGAGGATCCAGCTATACAAGCGGCTCTCGGGGACACTCTGGTGCGTGCAGAGCGTTTTGGCCAGGCGCAACAAGCCTACAGGCGCTACCTCGAGCTGGCGCCCGACGGCCCAGATGCGGGGCGAATCCGGAAGGCGCTGCGACGTCTGCGATAGCTGCGTAAAATCAAGCGGCCCGCGGGGTTATCGGCAGGAGAATAGCGGCGCGGGCCGTTGTTTTTTTTCAGCGTTCACGGGGTTCTTACTCGGGAACCTTAACGGTGACGTATCGCGAGACCACCTGCCCATTGTCCTTGGTCTGGATAATCATCGGGACAGCTCCCTTCGCCCCTTTGATGGCCGCCTCGTAGTCGGCAACGCTGTTGATTGTCTTGTTGCCCACCTGCAGAATCACTGTGCCCTCTTGTATCCCGGCCGCAGCCGCAGGCCCCCGCGGCTCAACACCTGTGACCACAACTCCCCGCGTGCTGGGAAGGTCATACCTGGCCTTAAGCTGGGCCGTAATGGACTCAACCGTCATGCCGAGGGCTTCCGCAGAAGCAGGCGACTGAGCCTCGGCGGTCGGTGGCTGTGCGGACCCCTCGCCGAAACCCGCGTAGCGGTCAGGCATCTTGCCGATCGTGATTTGCAGCGTCCTTGCCCGGCCGTTGCGGTCAATCACCTGGAGCGCCGCTCTGGTGCCAGGCTTGGTTGCGGCAACCGCCTTCGCAAGCTCGTCCGCCGTAGTCATTTTCACGCCGTTGAAGGCCGTGATGACGTCCCCGGGCTTGAGGCCGCCCTTCTCGGCGGGTGAGCCGGCACGGACCTCCGCCACGAAGACCCCCTCTTCGGCTTTGACCGTCTTCTTGACCGTCTCATCGAGGTCGCTTACGCTCTTGATGCCGACTCCCAACCAGCCGCGAACGATGCGCTTGCCTGCGATAAGGTCTTTCAGAACCGATTTGGCGCTGTTAATCGGAACCGCGAACCCGATGCCCACATTTCCTCGGATGGGGCCGGCAATCGCGACGCTGATGCCAATCGCCTCTCCCTTGAGATTGACCAGCGGCCCGCCGCTGTTGCCCGGGTTGATGGCAGCATCAGTCTGAATGAGGTCTGTGATGTTGTACGGGCCCGTATCAGCAGGGAGGCTGCGGCCCTTTGCACTGACGATTCCTACGGTGACACTGGACTGATACTCGAATGGATTGCCAACTGCCATCACCCACTGGCCGACCTTGACTGCATCTGAGTCGCCAAGGGGAAGTGTGGGAAGCTGGCGGCCCGCGTCAATCTTGATAACCGCCGTGTCGGTACGGGGGTCGATGCCCTTGAGTACGGCCTTGTATTTCTTTCCGCCGTCCGCGAGTTTTACGCTGATCTCGTCCGCGTTTCTAACCACATGGTTGTTGGTCAGGATGTAACCGTCGCTACGGAAAATGAAGCCCGAGCCGGCGGCTGGAATCTCCTGTTCGAATTCTTTCGGCTGATTGCGCCCTTGTTCTTGCCGGAAGAACGGGCCGAAGTCGAACCATGGGAAGTCAAAGAACGGGTTATGCACCTTTATCTTTCGGTTGGTAGTGACGCTGACCACGGCTGGTGTGACCTTCTCCGCAACAGCGGTGAAGTCGTTTTGCAACGCCACGAGACCACCGGTCGGACTTGTAGTTTGCGCAACCGTTTGGCCTGGGTGCTGCCAGACGTAAACGGCCAGCAATGTGGCGATAACTGTAAGCAAAATCACAATGATGTGAGTGTCACGGTGTGACTTGGCGCCCTCTGTTGAACTCATAGTGCTTCCATCTCCTCGCTCGACATGTCACTTCACACCCGCACAGCCAATCTGCACATGAATTTGTGCAGGCTCATATCGCTCGGCGTTGCCAGTGCTTAAGATGAACTTGTTCGTTGAGGTTTAGCTTCACTTAAGTGAAAGACGATTAAGAGGTCAAAAAGTTCCCGTGAACCGCCTAATCCCGCTACAATCCTGCTCACGTTCTCCACACGGTTAAATCTTCTTGACGAAAATGGCCCATTCAAGCAGCTTGACGGCGTAGGTAACGATAGTGATGCTCACGAGGATGATGAAGAGCCACTTGACGCCCGGGGTGTTCAGCTCGGTCAGCCATGCGGGTTGGGAAGCAACTTGTCCGCCCTCGAAAGAGAGCTGGGCGATGACGTGCGATGCAACAGTGATGAGCCACTGGAAAGCCCGGTCGAAGTAACCCTCGAGGTAAGCGACATAAAGGGCGAGGGCGCATCCGACGGCAGTCAATGGATTCAACACGCGGAACTTCTGCCGCTGGTGTTCATTGTAGATGGGACACTTGGAGCAAGGAATGGTCTGCTGAAAGGGCTGCGTGCCCTGCGGCTTCGGCTCAGCCTTGTCTTCCAGGTCGGCGCGCAGATAACTGGTGGCGGTCTGCTGCTGGTGGGTCCCGACGCCCCGAGTTGCAGCACCGGAGCGCAGCATCGCTTCGATCATCGTGGGGTCACAGTTGCAACCGTGCTTGTCGCGCCAGCAGGTTCGGCGCTTGAGCCACTGCGGACAGGACCGCCTGATATGTTCGTGGCAATAAGGAAGTTCCCAGCAGGGCTGAATCAGGGAAAATGACCGCGGCTTGGTCTTTTTTGCCGGAGCGATGATGGTTTGTTCCTGTTCGGCGGGATCAACCTTGCCTCTTTTGGCCCTTTGGTAAAGCTCGTAAACGGCACGTGCAGCGACCATGAAAAAAATGAGTTCCCCGCCGACCAACATCATACTGACCATCGCCTGCGCTACCTGGCTGTCATTGGCCGCCCGGCTGTTTATGACCATGGGTATACCGAAGAAGCAAACTGCCCCCAGGAGCGCCATCACGTAAATAAAGGCGGTCTCGGCAAAGAAGCGAACAAACACCGCGGCGGTAAGCACGACCGTGGAGGCGCTGAAGATTCCCGCCGCCCACCTGAGATTGCGCTCGAGCAGCGGAGTGGTCTGGGCGGTGAGATACCCTCCCAGCACACCCCACAGGATATAAACCAAGGAGCACAGCATCAGGACCACTGCAACCTTGCCCACACCCGCCATCAGACGCTGGACAAGCTCCACCAACTGGTCGCTGTCGAATGCTTTTCCTCCTTTTCCTGTCGAAACCGGCATCGTTCCACCCCCCTTCTCAAAGCAACCTTGCGAGTATTGTCATTCAACATACACATGACGAGCGCCTCCCTGATACCGGCGCCCGTCACGCTCGCTACTCGTATCACACAACACTTTAGGATTCCGCCTTCGTCTTCGGCGGGACCGAGATAGTCTTTTTAGCGGGCTCGCCCATCTCCGAGATGCGTTCTGCGACTTCGCGCTGCTCAAATGCAAAGGCAAGAGCGTCTTCCCGCGTAATCCATCCCTTCCGATAAAGCTCGACGATTGAATCCTCCATCGTCTTCATACCTTGCCCGCGCCCGACCTGGATGGCTGAGCGGATTTGGTACGTCTCGTTCTTTCGGATATGAGAGGCGATCGCCGAGTTATTAAGCATTATTTCGTAGCAGGCTGTGCGCCCCCTCTTGTCACAACGCCTCAGGAGCTGCTCGGCGAAGACCGCGACCAAAGAGGTGGATACCTGGAGCTTTATCTGTTCCTGCTGGTCCAGCGGGAAGGCGTTAACCAGTCGGTCAATGGTCTTGGGAGCGTTTACTGTGTGCAAAGTTGAAAACACAAGGTGGCCGGTTTCGGCTGCGGTAATCGCGGCCTGCATCGTCCTGAGGTCGCGCATCTCCCCGACCAAGATAACGTCCGGGTCGGACCGCAGGTTTCGGGAGAGAGCCTCTGCGAAGCTCGGGACATCCTCATCCCCCTCAATCACATCGCCGTGAATGCCTACCTGGCGCTGGTTCACAATCGCCTTCTTGTGGGTGTGGTAGTACTCAATCGGCTGCTCGATGGTGAGGATGTGCACGCCCCGATTCCGGTTGATGTAGTCAATAAGCGTAGCCAGGGTGGTGGTCTTGCCACAACCCGTCGGGCCTGTCACCAATATAATGCCACGGGGGCGATACAGGAGCGGGATGATGACATCAGGGTCCAGATTTAGGTCCTCGAAAGACAATACCTTGTATGGCAAAAGCCGCAAGACCAGGGCCGGGGCCGTTCGCTGTCTGAACACACTTACCCGGAAACGCCCCTTATCCTCGAATGTGTAGCCGTAGTCGCTACCGCCGACCCTTTTGAACTCCTCCACATAGTCGGGTGGAAGAATCTTCTCCATCAAGCCCTGGGTGTCGTCAGCCGTAAGCGGCGGCATATCCAGCGCCTGGAACTCACCGTGAATCCGATAGGTCGGCGGGCGCCCGACCGTCAAATGGATGTCTGAGGCGTCCTCGTCGATGCAAATCTGGAGAATCTTGCGCAGGTTCTCGTCGCTGTAAATCTTGCCCGCATCATTCGCCATCTGCCATCTCTCCTTAGACACGAATGCAGGTTACTGTTTCGGCATTCCGCCAGCGCCGACCAGGGCCGCAGAACCCGGCGCTCTCTGTAGCATTATACGAACGTCTCGGTCCCGTGTCAACCGGGAACAAACGTTCTCAAGCCCGCCGCATCATCTGCCTCAGTTCGGTCACGGCGGTCGAGTTGGCGAGAGCCTCCTCTTGCGTGATAAGGCCGTCCTTCCAGTGCTTCAGCAGCGACTGATTCATAGTCTGCATCCCCCAGAACTCCCCGTCGGCGATGATATTGTATACCTCAGACGGGCGCCCTTCCTCGATAATCTTGGCAATCGTGGGAGTTACGACCATTACCTCCACCGCCACCACACGCCCCGTGCCGTCGGCTCGGGGTATCAGTTTCTGGGAAATCACAGAGATAAGGGACTTTGACATCCGCAGGCAGATCTGGGGTTTGTCGTGCGGCGGGAACATATTGATCATTCGCTCCATCGTCTCCGCCGCGCTTGTCGTATGAACCGTGGAGAAGACCAGGTGGCCGGTCTCGGATGCCTGCATCGCCACGCTCATGGTCTCCACATCACGCATTTCACCGATAAGGATAACATCGGGGCTCTCACGGACCACATACTTAAGCGCGTCGGTGAACGACTCCGTGTCGATACCGACCTCTCGCTGGCTCACGATGCTCTGCTTGTCATTGTGCACGAATTCGATTGGGTCCTCGATCGTGATAATGTTAGCCCGCCGCTCTCGGTTTATAAGATCAATCAAGGCGGCCAACGTCGTGGATTTCCCGCATCCCGTCGGCCCGGTCACCAGGATAAAGCCCTGACGCCTCTTGCAAATGTCGGCAAGCACTGTGGGAAGCCCCAACTGTTCGAGGGAGTAAATCTCCAACGGGATGAGCCGCAAGACCAGCGCTGTGTTGCCCCGCTCGCGGTAAACGTTTATCCGCAGGCGGGTAACGTCCTCATAGGTGAAACCGATGTCTTTTTCGTGATACTCCTGGAACAGCTCCCACGCTTCCTCGCCCATCAGCTCCCGCGCAAGCCCCTCGGTGTCATCGTTTGTCACAACGTCGAACTCCGTACGCACCACTGTGCCGCGGATGCGCACTGCCGGCGGGACACCGGGCTTGAGGAAGATGTCGGAACAGCGGTTCTTGGCTGCGAACCGCACCACCTTGTCAAAATCTAACACAACTGGGCCCCCTTACAATCTTAAGCCGAGCATCGGCTCCGTCGCACATTCGATGGACTGCTTCTCCTTCGAGCGGTGACTTCCTGCCGAAAGACAAAAAATGGCTCCCCTGTGCAACGGAGAGCCACCATGTATTGGCTTTGCAGATATATCGGGTATCGTGGTGGAGCTGACGGGAGTCGAACCCGTGACCTCTTGAATGCCATTCAAGCGCTCTCCCAACTGAGCTACAGCCCCACCTTGCTCATCAACTGGAGTATATCCGCACTGCCGTCAAAAGTCAAGTCCTGTTCTCCCACCGCCGAGCCGCCGCTGCGAGAACAGCCCTTCGTGCAACGGCCCACCCTCGTCGGTGCAGCGCCAACTTCGGATTGCTTCCATAATGACGCCTGCGTCCGCTGGCGAGTGCAACGGTGTGGCTCCTTGTGCGATGAGCCGCCGGGTGCCGACAGCCTCTTGCTTTTCCTCATTCCACTCGCATGCGAAAATGAGCCGGCCCTGGCGCCGTGCATACCCCGCCGTTACAAGGCTTCCGCCCCGCTCTCGTGCTTCAACGACTATAACCGCCTGGGCCAATGCCGATTGCAGCCGATTGCGTGCCATCAGGCGGGCGACGCTCGGGCGGGCATCAGGCGGCGATTCCGACAGCATCCCGCCGCTGTCGCGTATCCGCTTTGCGAGGTCGCGGTTTTCAGGAGGATAGGTTATCTCAATCCCATTCCCGACAACAGCGACTGTCCATCCGCCCGTATCCAACGCGCCCTTGTGTCCTGCAGTATCAATGCCAAGTGCAAGTCCACTCACTATCCACACCCCGCGCCTGGCCAGCTCACCGGCCAGAGTATATGCGAAATCGAAGCCCTCCTGGGTGCAGGTCCTGGTTCCCACGATAGCGATGGAGTATTCGTCTGGCCCAGGTAAAGCCCCAATGGCCGTGATTACAGGGGGCGCATTGCGAATGTGCAGCATTTCGGGATATTGTTGGTCAAAGCTGCAAATCACCCGCACCCCACACTCCACGAGCGTTGTCAACCGCGCCGCGAGAGAAGAGCGTCCATCCGCTGCAGAGTGGACCTCTTCTATTTGCCCGGCCGAGAGTCCCGCTCCAGCCAAGGCCCGGGCGGAAGCGCCTAACACGGCCTCAGCCGACCCGAAACGACCAAGTAGTCGGCGAAATTGCCTCGGCCCCATAGAGCCTGACCAGGCCAGGGCTATCCACGCCAGGCGTTCGGTATCCAATGTCTATCTCCTGCAGGTTTCTTGCGGAAAACTTGCACATTATTGCACGCATTCAGCGCTGGGTTATCCCCTAATAATGTGCACATTACCAGCGTCGAATACTGTCAGCGAGCCGTCGTCCATACGTAGCAAGAGGCGCCCCCAGGAATCAACCCCCTCGGCGATACCGGTCACACGCTCCTCACTGGGCGCGGGGTGCCCGGAGCCGACGCTCACGCTGACGCGTCGCCCGAAGAAAGTGGCGCGCTTGCGCCAACGGCGGAGAATCTCCGCCGTATCCAGCGGCCGGTAGAGTGAATCAAGGCATTGCAACAATGTGCTAAGCAGTTCATCCACCGCGACGGGGCGGCCCCGCTCGATCGAAAGCGATGTTGCGTGGGTGCGCAAGTCCGAAGGCAGACTCTCCAGTGGGGTATTTACATTCAATCCTATACCGACCACGACAGACTGCAACTCATCTTCCCGCAGCACAGCCTCGACGATAACCCCGCCGACCTTTTTCCCCCGGCAGAGCAGGTCGTTGGGCCATTTGGTGTCCAGCTTGATGCCACATAGCTCTTCGGCGGCCTCGCAGGCCGCGACGGCAGTGGCGAGGCCCAATATCTGCAGCGAGGCGGCAGCCTCGTCATTGGTGGATGCGAGGCTGGCGTGCCGATGGATGGTGTGCCCGAGGGGCAACAAATCATCTGAAGCAGGTCCGCTCACGTCACGCTCCCGGCTTGCTGCCCTGCGAGGGCGTCTTCAACCAGCTCACAGATAATATGCCCAATGGTGATGTGCGCTTCCTGGATACGTGCCGTAACCTTCGATGGAACCTTCAGGCAGAGATCGCAATGGGCGGCAAGCGCCCCGCCGGTCTCGCCGGTCAGCCCAAGAACCCTCGCCCCGGCGGCCCGCGCCGCCTCCACGCCCCGCAGCACGTTGCGGGCGTTTCCACTCGTGCTGATGGCAATTGCCACGTCTCCCGGTTTAACGAGCGCCTCGACCTGTCGGGCGAAAATCTCATCATAATCATAATCATTGGCGATACTCGTCAGAACCGACGTATCGGTCGTCAGCGCAATCGCCGCGAGGGCTGAGCGCTCCAGCAGGAACCGCCCTACCAGCTCCCCCGCAATATGCTGGGCATCGGCGGCGCTTCCGCCATTGCCGAACAGGACAACGGTGCCCCCCGACCGGAGCGACTTGACAATCATGGCGGCGGCCCTTGCAATCTCCGGAGCCAGCGTCTCGGCCAACTGATGCTTTATCCGGGCGCTCTCGAGCAGGACCTCACGTGCCCGCCTTTCCCAGGTTTCACTTGCCCGGTCGTCAGATTCAGGGCGGCTCATTCACGGCGCCTCCCGACGGAAAAGCTGCGTGAGCCAGTAGTCGCCTCTATCGTTCACCACGATTGCTACTGCGGTCTCATCGTAACGTGGCTCGAGAATGTTGCGGCGGTGACTCTCGCTGCGCATCAAATCGCGGAACGTCGCCTCGATGTTGGCGGCGGTGAGGCTGTTCTGTGTGCCGTAACGTCGCGCGAGGTTCTCCCCGAGCAGGAATGGAACGCTGCCCAGGATTGTCTTATACCGCGCCATCACATCGTGCATACCCGGGGTCGGGGAGTAGTGGGAGAAGTAGTTCAGGTCACGCATTTCCTCGCTGTGCGCCAACGCCACCTTTTTAAGCTCCGGCGAAGGCCGAAGCGGCTTCAAGCCCGCATCAAGCCGGGCCTGGTTTGTGAGGTCTATGAGCTGTTGCTCGAAGGCCTCGACTCCCGTCGAGGCCGCCTCCGCCGCGACCTGCTTGCGGTCCAATGCTCCGAGAGCGATGAGGGCTTCAGTCGCAAGAAAATCAGTCGGACACAGTTCACGCGCCTTCTGGTACTCAGCAATCGCCCGTGCCCGCTCATGGTAGTACTCGTGGAGGAATCCCAGAAGCTTGTGCGGCTCGGCCCAGTTCGGAGCCAGGGCTATAACCGAACTCAGTTGGTCCATCGCAGCCCGCGGCCGGCCCCGTGCCATCGTCTCGAGTGCGGCGCGATACTTGGCCAGGACCTGGTCCGCAATCTCCGCTGGCACCTGAGCACTCGTCCCAGTCGCGGCCGCCGGCTTGTCCGCTGAAGCCGATATACCTGGCACCATCGCCGTAAACGACATCACACAAACCAGGGCGCAGGCTGTCCATGCGCTGCCCTTGCTAACGCTTGCGTGCTTCATCGGGT
>JALGUK010000046.1 GCA_029820875.1 Candidatus Zipacnadia bacterium | reverse complement strand
GTGTACAAGAATCCGCGTTGCCCGCGAAGGTGCTTGCGGACTTTACCATCTCCTCAATCTTATTGACCTTGCTCTGAAGGATTCTCAGACCTATAGTCGACAAGTGGTCTGGGATAGCAGTGATCACATACCAATCGCTTGCCACAATTGCATTTTGGGTCATCAGATACAGATTCGGTGGACAGTCAATCAGGATGTACTCGTACTTCTGCATTACATCCCGCAGGGCGAGTCTCAGAAACTGGCGTTCGCGAAGGAACTGCTTCGCATTCTGTCTGAGGGCCTCCACGGTCGGGAAGGTTCCGGGGATGCTTCCACCGCCGAGGTCTTCCCCGAGCAATTCAACATCACACGGTATCAAGTCAAGGTTGGAGACCCGACCACGCGGGGTCTGGATGGGTTCTGCCCAGATGTAACGCTTCGTGTCCAGCGCGATTCTGTCCTGGAACCTCTTATACATAGATGCAATCGTGCCGGCTCGTCTACGGAACTCGTCCCACTTCTCATAGGGTGCACAGAGGAAGGTCAGGTTAGTCTGCGGATCGATGTCCACAAGTAGTACCTTCTTCCGATGCTGCTCGGCGAGACAACACCCTACGTGATAAGTTGTCGTGGTCTTCCCCACGCCACCCTTGTAGTTAATGAATGAGACGACCTTCGCATTGGCCATAGTTCTTGACTCCCTGGGCTTTGCAGATCGGCCCATTAGAACGCATCTTGCCCAACCTGTCCTTTGCAGGCATGATCGAAGACAACTACGCTCTCGCGGGACGGGTTACGCCCGTGCCTCCCCATCTGCTGAGCGCTGTTGCCCCGGTATCGCACGGCAATCAGCTTTTGGCAACAAAGCCCTACCCGCTCGCCGATCTCTGCTGTCAACTCATCAACAAGCACGGGCACGCCGCAATACTGCGCGTTGCCGACCACAAGAGCGACGCGGCCTCTATGCTTGCACACGCGGGCCACTTCCCGAAGGCAGAGATACATGTCCAGGAAATACCCCTCGATCATACGGCGCACCCTGGGGTCCGCGCCCTTTTCAACGATACGTTCGAGCACGTCCGCAAGTTGCCTGGGCGGGGTGTAGTTGTGCGCTTCAGGCCGTTCCGGGCGCGCTTCAGGGTGCGAGTGGAAGCTCTGGTAGCGGAGTCGCCGCGTGTCCTCCCAGTCCAGGAACGCGAGCATAAGCTCCACACCGAAGACCCGTGTGTAATCATGGCGGTTGGGGTAGGGAGGCGACGTGATAACTGCGGAGTACGTCCCCTCCGTATCAGGCAACGCGCGAGCGTCTGCTTCCTTTACCTGCCAGAGCGTGCGGCGCGGCAGCCTTGCCTCCTGTAAATCATGTAGCATCCCCTCGACGCGGGACGCGATCTGCGAGGTGAGCGCAGTCACTCGACTCGACTTCCGCACCCACTTCAGCCATCCCCCGGTGGCTACAGCGCGGCTGAAATGGGGTACTGTCGTCAGGACGGCCAGCCGAAAGAGGTCGCGCTCTGTCTCTGAAGCGTCCATCTCGGCAATGCTGCACAGAGTGTCCTCGTACGCTCCCAGCAACCTGCCGGGCAGTGCCTTGCGCACGAGTTCGGGGTACTCGTGCTCCGCACCGTTCCACTTGTTCGGTTCGAGGCGTTTGGACAGCCTATCCCATTGCGCCCGCAACCGCTTCAGGTCGTAGTTGGCTACCTTAACACGCGATGCCATCACTGCTAACGGAGATAAGTCATACCCCGTCGCCGGCACACCCTTCTCCTTAGCCGCCAATAGGGTCGTGCCCGCGCCAGCGAATGGGTCAAGGATATGATCTCCCGGCCCAAGGCCCCACTCGTCAATGAGCGCGTGAACGAGTTCGCTGCTGAAGCTATGCGGAAAGACATACCAGCGGTGTACGGGCTTCGCCATAAGCGGCTTCGGCGTCACCCATCTCCGCCAGATCTCCCGCTCTTCCACAACGAACCTACTCATTACCTTCCTCACTCGTGGCCAATGGCTTGATACGCTGGACGGGGGAACTTGATCTTTACTGGCTGGCGATAAATCGGGTGCGATAAAAGGAGTTCTCCCGCCTCTAGCCGCGTCAAATGTGCCTTCACATCCTGTGAGATGAACCGGTAGGCCGAATCAGACAGCTCCGAAGAGTCACTCCGGCCGATGACCTTCGTGGCGCAGTTGCCGATGACTTGTCCATGGACCTCGCTCATGAATTGCTCTGCCGAGATCAGTACAACGCCCAAGGACCGACCGCGTGCGGCAATATCCTGCACGTACTCAAGGATGGAAGATTCCCCTTCGCCGCGTCGCGCGGGCGCGTACTTGTTCAGCTCATCCACGAAGATAATGACGCGCTTGGGCAGATCAGCACGCTCGTCTACCGTCGCCTCCGCATACATCCCGTAGACTTCCTGGATGATCTGGCCGAACACCAGGGCACGTTCCTCATCCGTTAGTTTCGCGATATCAACGACCGTTGTCTGCCCGCCCTGAATGTTCCTGATCTCCTCACCCAGGTTTGCAGCTCGTCGCTCTGCCCGCTGTTGAACGAAAACGCCCGACTGTCTATTGCGAACCACCCTGCGCAGCACGCGCACGAACCTGCCCACCGAGGACGGACGCACCTCTCCAACCTGCTGTGGTATTCCCTCTTTCATCAACGGCGGCTTGTTGAGCAGGTCATCCCATGTCCTGACGCCCCGCCACTTGGGTTCGTTGTTCGTGATGCCGTGTTGCACTTCGCCTATCAGGGCACCAAGCGTATCCCACGGATCGGGCACTCGGATGAGCAGTCCCAGCCCTGGCCCCGGCGTCCCGTGTGCGCCCACCACATCAGTAAGCGAGTATGCATAAGTCTGGAACTGATCGGGCGGCTCGCCAAAGCAGTTCGGCATTCCGGTCGTCTGTGTATCTTTGCCCCAAGGCAAGAGGTAACGCACGTTCTCGAAGGGCTGTGGCTTAAGCCCCAGCGCGTTCCAGAGGTCGTGGTCTTCCGGTGCCAAACCTTTCACTGGCTTGTCGATCACGAGTAAGTCGTTTTGCTTTACGTTAAGCAGGATGACCGCGGTGTCCTTTCCGCCAATGGTCTGAAGGATAGCCTGGATTAAGAACATAGCATATGAGGTCTTTGTCGCAAGACCGGAAATGCCCGTGATGTTGACATGTGCACCTTCCGGACCGAGCACGTACCGCGAGTCCAGGTAGACACGTGCCATGCTGCCGTTTGACATACTGATAAGCCCCGCAGGAATCGTCACCTTGACCTTGTGTTTCTTTTCGTACTCGAACATCTTGTCGATGCCGAGCGCCACGTGGATTCCCTCTTCGTCGGTGAAACGCACGGGGGCCTCGCACTGGACCGGCATGTAGATACCCATAGGGTAACGCTTCGGCTCAGAAGGATCGTAGTTGGCCAGGACGTCCACCTCAGCCACGTTCGCGCCCTGACGAGGGGTTTGTGCCGTTCCCTGAGTGTTACCGAAGTCACTCGAGATAAAGTTTGACAAATGCGATGGCGCATCGGTGACTTGTTTCACGTTGGTCACGAGGCCAAACGTGCGCGTTCCGCCCATCTGTTCCGCTTCGACGATGTCGAACGGGTTCACGATCTGCTCTGGCGCCAGCCAGAACGAAAACTTCTCCGAGGCGCTCGGCTCGCGTTCCGTTGCTGAAGCCTTACCGATGACGGGCGACTTCTGCTCGGTGTTCTCTGCCACGTTCTTCTCGTTCTCTGCCATTGAGCTTGACCTCCTCACAGCGTACCGGTTCTGGCGGCCTCAAACGGCCACTTGACACCGGCCTTGAGTGCCTCTGTAGATACAAAACCGTTCTTCACGGCCTGTTCGGCCAGGTAGATTGCATAGAGATGCGCATGCCAACGCAGATCCTTCCCGTGTGGAGTCACTTGTCGCTCCGCGACGAGTGCACGCGACAGCTCGTCAATCAGATCCGACCGAACGGCCTCGCCGGTCGGGTTCGGAAGCTCCACCTTTATCACGCCCATCAGGGGATAATCCAGATGACGTTGCTCGCGCAGGCGGACGTACCACACCACCACTTTCCCCGATCGTGCCGAGAACGCGCAAGTCCGCGCCGAGAAAGGCAGGCCGGCGATGAACTCATACAGGTTCAGCGTCTTGCCGCCTCTCGCCCCGGGCAGCTTGAAGACCGGCTCACGACTAAACGACTTTGTCACGCCCAGGAAGCATGGCACGTCGCGCCAGGCGTACAGGTCTTTCCCCAGACTGCCGTCCAACACAAGCCATTCGCCGGTCTCGCGCTTCAACTCTCGCCCAAGCTTCTCCTCCTCCATTGCCATGATATGGTGGGCCTTATGTGCAGCACGAGAGCGCGGCTCCTTGCCTGGAGACGTCCTTTCGGTTTCTCCGTCCGCCTCCATCGTGTCGTGGAAATGGAATCGCTCCCCTGCCTTTTTCACAAGCTCCTCAACCCGATCTCCGAAGGAAACCGCTTTCTTGTCCATCATCAGCACGGTCTTGTGCACAACCCGGGCTACCCGCACGTGGCCGTCGTCTTTGCGAAACACGGCGGCCGCGCCGACCTGAGAGATATGGACGGACGTGCGCCGCGTGCCCTCCACGGCGTCCCCCAAGAAGTACGTCCGCGCCGAGCCGTCCAAGAAGTAGCGCAGCAGGTGCTTCTCAGTCCGATGAAGGGGCTCCAGCTCGACGTACGGAGAGCGGTTGGGTGCTTCCAACAGCACGTCCATCACCCTGTCGTCGCCCATGCGCAGGCGGTCAATCACCTCGGCATGGTCGGGGCGCACCAGGTCCTCCATCGCCTGGCCTGTAGCCGGCAGCACCTTCGCCTCGCGGGCGATGCAGTCCAGCGCTGCCTTCAGTCCTTCGAACGGATTGGGCATGGTCACCTCTGCATTCAGGTCCTTGGACCGCCAAATAGTTCGCCCCAAAGCTCAACGGGTCGCTGGACGGCGAACACGCCAGCGGGCAACCGGTCGCGACGCTTCCAGATGGTTCGTCTATCAACCGTAAGGAGGACGTTGCAGCCCATGATTAGGGCTTCTGCAAGTACCCGTTGGTCTTTGCGCTTAAAGCCGCAAAAAGACGGCGTCACCGCTCGCACGCGGCCCTCAAAGTCGTCGCCGCAAAGACGCTCCCGGACTTCCGGATCGCCGACGTCCCACCAGTACTGGAAGAGCTCGTAGGCATATGACTCAAGGAACCACTCATTGGCTTGCATCACCTCTTCTATGACCGACGGGGCTACGTAGATCGGCGCGTTGTACCTCTGGTAGAACTGGATTATGTCATGCAGTGCATCGATGTCTTCCTGATCTTCTGGAGGACGCCGCTCATAATCCGCCAGGGCCTCGCCGTCCAGACAGTTGTCGAAGTAGTACTCACCGAACGTCACAAGCCAATTTACGATGCATGTATCTAGGAAGAGCTTCTGCATGGAACCACTCTTTATGTGTATCGCGGCACTCAGACCTCCTCTAGGGAGCGCTTGATCTCGGCCAGTTCCTCATCCGTCAGTCCCCACAACTTCGCCGCCCACTGGTCGATCTGTTCCTCGATGTGCTCCAGTTCACCGGCTTTGCCGCTGGCTGCGGCCTCGTGGGCCGCCTTCGACAGTTCTGCTAACCATTGATGTACCTTGCTGTTCCTCGTGAACGTCGGGAGGGCGATATGATCGAGCAGGTGTGGGCCCATCTGTATCTGGATCGCATAAGCTGCAGCTGCAAGCGTTGCGGGTGCTGAGTTGAGCGCTCCGCACAGATAGTAGGCCTCAACGTCTGAATCAGCCTGGACCATCATCAGCTTGTGATCGGGCACGATCGGCTTGGCTTGGGTAGGACCAACGACGGCCGCAGTGATACAGGAGGCCTGTTCCCGCCAGACGACCTTGCACGGACTGACAGTGTAGTCACTGACACCGAACATTGAGTAAAAGGCCCCCCGTTCCATGAGATGGCGAACAACTTGAGTCTTGCGCGCACGGAGAATGTGCTCGAAGCGCTTAAGGTAGGAGTAGGCCCGAGGACAGTCTCGTGCCATCACGGCCTCGTCAATCCCGATGCGGCTATGTGGGTCCTGGACCATCAGGATGTGTGCGGAAGGTGTGGCTTGCCAACGTTGGACGTCGCGGCCTCGAAGGAGCGGATACAGCAACTTGGTCTCAACGGCCGCCTGCACACTTGCCGCCCTGCGCTTCGCGCCCTCTGTGATATTCGATACGATGGAGAGCCCGCCCGGCCGTTCGCCGACTACTTCGACCCAGTAGACAGCATTGGCCCCGCCGGTATTGCATCCCTCATGGGCCGAGTAGGGCGAAGGCCCAAGCAGCTTGCGTAGTGCACGCAACGCCGTCCGGCGCGCCGTGATCCATGCTGCAGTCTGGTCGTCAGCGCTGACTGGTTGTGCGTGCCAGTTGCGAGACGTGATCTTTTCCGCAGTGACCTCTTCGTACGGCGTGTCAAAGCCGATGGCACTGCCCCGGCCCTGCTGTTTCTTCTTCCAATACTGATAGGAGACAGGGTAGCTTACGGCTTTGCCCTTGGCGAAAACGGCCACGGCCGTGCGGTTCGTAGCGCCCTCAAACGGCTTCAACTCCACCATGTCCTCAACAACCATTGGGCCGAAGGGTGTGCCATCCGGCAGCACGAACCTCCTAAAGCCTTGCCCTGCCCCTGAGGTCTTGAAAAGGTTCTGTGACAACACGAACCCCAGCTTTCCACCGCGACGCAGGTAGCGGTCCACGGAGACATACGTCATGAGCATGGAAATGTCCTTCTTGCCTTTGCCCAGGATTGTGTCCATCCCGCCGTGTGGGAACAAACCATAGTGTTCCCAGAGCGGCACTGTGGTTTGCCGATAGTCATCCGGTAGGTTCTCCCAGTTCACCCACGGTGGGTTGCCGACGACGTAGTGGCACGGTTCAATGAAGAGCGGTGCGAATGCGTTCTTGATGATCCGCGCCCAGACGCCATTCAGTCCCTCGTGGTGGAGGGTCTTGAGCCTGCTGTACAGTGCGCGCAGATCGCTGCCGGCGTCCTCCATTTCCTCATCTTCCAGCCCGGTGGCAGACTTCACGCGGGACAGGAAGGCCTCCTCGCCGATGCCGGTCTCTACGGCCTCATCAAGCGTATTCGCGAGGGCGTCCATCCTTTCACGTTCTGCAAACAGGGCCGGCACGTAGAATTCCCCCACAGACGTTCTCAACTTGTAAGTCTTCCCTTCGAACATGCCTGTGCCCTGAGAGGGGGTGAGAACGGAGTCCGCTTGGTAGACCGGGATGTCAATGTCGCCCCTGCGCGCCTTCAACAGGTCTCCGAGGGCGAGCAGGTAATTCGTGCGCGCTGCAATGACCGCCAAGGGGTTTAGGTCAAAGCCCACCACATTGTGTAACGTAAGTTCCAGCGTCTGGGCCGGGTCCAGGTTTTTCCTGGCAGCTCGTTCGCGGATGTGCTTGATGAGAATGACCAGGAACGTGCCAGAACCGCATGCCGGGTCGAGGACGCGTTTTGTGGGGTTCCCCAGATCCGCTCTGCCCAACGTCTGGATGATGAGCCGTTCGGCGAGCCAGTCCGGCGTGTAGTACTCGCCCAAATCGTGGCGTATCTCTCGCGGCAGGAGATAGTGATAGAGCTTCTTGAGCAGGTCGCGGGCGTTTTCTGGCGCCAGTTCCAACGTGCCCGGATCGTACTCGGCTAACCGCCTCGCCAACTCTCCTACCGCGTCCTCGATCTCGTCATCCCAGGCGGCAAGGTACCAGCCGAAGAAGTCGCCCTCCAGGAAGTTCCGGATGCCATACTCCTTGAAGATCCCGCCGCCCTCGAGGTCAGCGAATGCCTGGCGGAGGTCTTCACCCTCCTTCGCGGCCATTTCACTGAGCGGCCGGGGTGCACCGCCAGCGAATCGCGCCGCTGCAAGGGACGCCACCAGCTTGATAAGCAAGGCGTAGTAGGTGTGAAGGGCAAAGAACACCTTCGGGACCTCGGCATATTTCGGGTCGAGCCCCATCCCGCGGATGAACGCACGGAACTCCTTCTTGCTCTCGATCCGCTCAGCCCACTCCTTGTAGTCCGTCGCTTCGCTGAAGAACTGGCCCCACTGCTCGAACAGCTTGAGGACGAGCGGGTGCTTGCTGCTGTGAAGCGAGGCATAGAGGGCACGGACGGCCCGCTGGGCGCGGAGGGTCTTCGGGCCGAAGTCCGTGACAAGGTTCTCAGGAACTAGCGCGGCGCCGGCAGCCAGTGAGTAGAGGAGCCGCAGGAAACGCTCGGTAGACGCCGCGTTGACCGGCAGCGGATCGTCAACCGACCAGCCCTCGCCGACGCGGCGCACGAAGATATAGTAGAAACCGTCGGTGGCGACGCCTGCGAGACGATGGGCTTCCCGCTTCTCCCGCTTGGCCACGTCGAGGATGTAGTTCTTGACCTGGGCGATGACTGGCTGGTTGCTCTTACCACGGTTGGTGGGCCGGATGACGCCCGGGCGCTTGTATTCCAACACAAGGCGGTTATAGACGGAATCCACACGGCCGCGCGCGACCGAGAATTCATCACGTGGGGTGATGGTCATGCCGGCCTCGAGGCCAGCCGTCTCGAGCAGCTGTGCTGCCTCGCGCCTGAAGTCCGCCTCGGTCCCGCCTCGCCCCGCAATAATAAGGAGCTGCCGGGCAATCTCCGGTGCCTGCTGTGCGGCCGTTCTCTCGACGTCCTCAACGCCCACGCTCGTCCTCCTTCTTGTTGTCCTTGCCCTGTCGCGGGTTCCGGACCAGCCACTCGTCAACGGCGTCTTTGCGGAAGCGCCACTGCTTGCCCACCTTCTGTCCGGGCAGCGCTCCAGACTGAACGAGCTTATACAGCGTCGACTTGGAGACCCTCAGGTATGCCGACAACTCATCCAGGGTCAGCACATCGTTCGCTTCTCGTAGCATGCGCATCAGCTCCTTGGGACCTCACAGTAAAGCCACGCTAATCTGCCACCAATCTTATCCGTATCTATCCGATTTTGTCAAGCCTCGGCGAGGAGGATTGACCAGTGCAGGGGACTCCGCAGTGCGGCTGGCCGTGACGGAGCGATCCGCTGCAGGTAGTCTGCGGTTCCTGATATTGCTGTAATAATGCCAACACGCTGATACGACACGGTGCGGCACGGGTCATCGTAAGGGAGATCGGGAGATGGCACTATGGCTGAACCGGGCAGGCCAGCACGGGGAGTACGAGCAGCGGTTCCTCAGTGATAACCGAATCTATTGCACGTGGGGGGCCCTCAGTTGCGACCTTAGCAAGATCGCCGACAAGACAGAGCTGTTCGAGGTGCTGGGCGAGTTCTATCCGGACGCAAAGCCTG
>JALGUK010000533.1 GCA_029820875.1 Candidatus Zipacnadia bacterium | reverse complement strand
ACACGGCCCGTTCTCGAGGGTTTGTATCAGATTCGGCTTGAGCGCCTCCTTCAGCAGCACAGTCATTGCGCCCGCCGCCTGGAGGTCTTCCGCGGTAACCGGCTTGCCGTCCCGTGTGAAGGCCACCTGAATGCGGCCGAGGCGCTTCCGGAGGTCCTTAAGGCTGGTTGCCAGGGCGAGAATGGCCATGACCTCCGAGGCGACAGTGATGTCGAAGGCCGACTCGCGTGGAATTCCTCCGCGCGTGCCGCCAAGCCCGACGACGATATGCCGTAGCGCACGGTCGTTAAGATCAACCACCCGATTCCAGCTGATGGTCAGTGGGTCTATGTTCAGGGGATTCTTCTTCGCGAGGCTGTTGTCCAGCATCGCTGCAAGCAAATTATTGGCGGCCCCGACCGCGTGGATGTCGCCCGTAAAGTGGAGGTTGAGGTCCTCCATCGGCACGACCTGGGAGTAGCCTCCGCCGGCTGCACCGCCCCGACCGCGTGGATGTCGCCCGTAAAGTGGAGGTTGAGGTCCTCCATCGGCACGACCTGGGAGTAGCCTCCGCCGGCTGCACCGCCCTTAATGCCGAAAACGGGCCCCATCGAGGGTTCCCGCAATGTGTTGACGATGTTTTTGCCCAGCTTACGGATTGCCTGCGCGAGGCCGATGTTGGTGACCGTTTTCCCTTCGCCCAGCGGCGTCGGTGTGATTGCCGTGACCACGATGAGCTTGCCGTTGGGACGGTCCTTGAGCCGTTCCCTTCGCCCAGCGGCGTCGGTGTGATTGCCGTGACCACGATGAGCTTGCCGTTGGGACGGTCCTTGAGCCGTTCAAGCACCTCCTCGAAATGCACCTTCGCCTTGTAACGGCCGTAAAGATCCACCTCATCTTCGAGAAGGCCGGCTTCTAATGCAATGTCCATGATGGGCTTCATCTTCGCGGCTTGAGCGATCTCCAGGTCACTGGGAACATCCGGTGTTGCCGAAGCTGCGGCCATCTAATAGACACCTCCGGAACTTGTTTGCAGTGGATATAACCGGCTTGTTATCAAGCTCTGGCAGCGGCGACTACTGTCTCGGAAGCCAACGCCGCCGCAGAGCGCTGTTTGCGGCATTCCGAGCACTTGTTCATATACTTATGGCTCCATCCTAAGCGTTCTGCGTCATATTCCAATTCGCGTTTTGTCGCGAACGGTTTCCCGCAAACGCTGCAGTGTGCCACCTCAAGCTCCACCAGGAGCAGCGCCTCGCAGATGGCACGGCCGTGGTCGGAATGTGCGGCCGCTCCCACGTACACTCCCACCCACACAAAAAAGCAGGCGGACCCCGAATGTCCCCCAGCTACGCGAAACGCTGTAGGTCAACACCGTCAGCGAACCAACACTTTATCGTTGGGAGAGTAATAACATTGTTCAGTTGAAATTAGAACGTTACAATAATTCCGAAGTTGTGATTCCTCGCCTGTCCGACAATCCATTCATCGCCCCAAATTTTTTCCGCGGGGTCCCCAACCCCGGCATCCTGGCACCCGCGTCAGGTTCTCCCTGCGGCAAGACAACGGCGCTTAAAGCGCTTTAACTAATGCCACCGGATTTTGAGCAGTTCCCCGTCTCCCTGGCCCAGGATAAATGACACCGTCGGCAGCCCTTCGCGCACGTCAAGTGTCAATGTGTTCCATTTGCCCTCTTCCCTATCGAACACCTCGACGCGCTCAACCGGCCTCTGGAACTGCAGCCTCGCACGGCGACGGTGATTGGTCTGGCGATTGACGACCATAACGTAATCTGTGTCCATCTGGTCCTTGAAAAGCCCGAGCACCAGCGCCCTGGCTGTGGTCTGGACCCAGCAGTCGCCCGGAATGGGCTGTGTGTGCTCAGGCACGGGCTTGGTATGGAAAACGCCCACCGAGCGAAGCCTCACCAGGATCGGCCCGAGAACCTGCAGTTGAGCGTTGATTGCCGCCACATCTTCGCCGGCGGGTGTAAGTGCAGGGGTAACGTTGCCATCGGCGTCCCTCTGGAAGACAAGACGGCCGTTGAACCATTGAATTCCCTTGACGCCGTAAGCGAGGCTCGTGTAAACGCTCTGCCGGATTCTCTGCATATTATCGGGCAGGTAGGTGGCTCCCGCTTCACCATGCTCCCAGCGCTGATCGGCATTGACTTCCACCCAGCAGATGAGCGGGATACCGGCCTGGAGGGCAGCCTGCCGATGGGCCTCGAGCCTCCAGAAATGGTTGTGAGACCCCCACCGCCCGCCGGAACACCGCGACCTTTTCTCCTACATCGGGAAATTGTTCCTCCGCGGGTTCGTCCTTGACATAGTAGCCCCATACCGCTGGACTCTCGCGCGACTGCGCCGCCAGCTCAGGTGTCGCGTCCATCACAATCGCCTTCAGGCCGTACTTGCGGCAAAGCTCCAGCATCTCCGTATTGCACATGACCGCGTTGAAGTGGGCGTCGGCAATCGCCTTCGCCGTGGCCTCGTCACGCGGCCCGCCCCAAAACGGCAATCGCCTTCGCCGTGGCCTCGTCACGCGGCCCGCCCCAAAAGGAGATCATGAATTCTTTCATCTCCCAGCCGAAAGCCCGGGATGGCAAAGCCGCCGCTGCAATCAAAAAGAGTATGCTGATTCTTCCCATGACGATTCTCCTGTATCCGATGGATTCTGTGTTCAACCACTCCGGACGCGGCGCAACGCCTTACTTCGGCACAATAATGCGGCTTCTTTGACCCACCACGGTCGCCCCGGCCGGCACATCCTCCACCACCGTCGTGTTAGCTCCGATGCGCACATTGTCCCCGACCGTGATGCCCCCGACGACTACAGCGCCCGCTCCGACCAGGACATTGTTCCTCGGCGCACCCCGGTTCGAGGCGCGGTGGTAGTTAGACCCGATGGTGACGTGCTGGAATATCATTGCATCGTCGCCGATTTGCGCGTCCTGCGATATAAAAACGCCGTAAAGAGAATGCTGAAACCTCACGCGCGCACCGATTGCGGCCTCAAACGGGATGAAGCACCCGAATGAATGGCAGGCCAGTAAATGGATGAACCGCAGCAGCCGTATCGCGCCCGCCGACAGGTACCGCGCCGGTCCTTGGCGGGAGGGATGCTGACGGACCAGCGCATGCCCAAGTCTGTACATCGTTAAAACGACCGCGGCAGCGCTGAAGCCGTTCGTGCGATAATCGTCCCTGATGAGCTTTGTCAGCGACATCGGCGCACCACTCACC
>JALGUK010000045.1 GCA_029820875.1 Candidatus Zipacnadia bacterium | reverse complement strand
CAGGAGTCCTTCATTCAAGCGTGCGGTCGGCTTAAGATGCCGCTCCACAAGCTTTGTAAAGGACGGGATATCGCCCTTTCCGGCAGTCAGCAGCGCCAGCCCTGCTGCGGAGTCGCCCAGTGTTCCCGTCACCACGACCACATCTCCCGGGCGCGCCCCCGAGCGTGTGACTGCTTGTCCCGCCGCGCATTCCCCGGTCGCCGCCACAGTCACAACCACAGGCCCGTCGGTCCGGACCGTGTCCCCGCCGACAACATCGGTCCGGTGGAAGGCACCGCTCCCATCGCCCCGATGTCACTGACCGTGGACGCAAGCGCCTTCCACCCTACTTGCCACGGCGACGCGAAGTCCGCACGGAAGTGCACTCCCTGTACCATGGTGTCGGTGGTGAAGACCAGGTCCCTTGCCCCTCCGGTCGCAATGACCGCCGCATCGTCTCCGATACCCACGCGGACACCAGATCCGGCGGGCCGCAGGCGTGCTGCGAGGCGGTCAATCAGCATGAATTCGCCGATGTCACCTACAAGCATGTGATTCTACTTGCCCCCTAAGGGCGAAGGTGCTCGGTGAGGTTCACGTCAGCCACCACGAAACTTCCATTGCGTACTCGAAGGCGGTTGATTGCGCAATTATCCTGCGGAATCTCCTTGTAACGTTGAATGCTTATCCCGGTAAGGTGACACAGCAAGACGCGTATGGTCGCCTTGTGACTGACGACTATCACGTCGCCCCCGGATTTTCCGCCGGATGGCACGAGGTCTCTAAGTGCCGGCAGCGTCCGCTCAAGCAGCTCGGCCAGCGTCTCGCCGCCGGGCACGCGGAACCGGGGGTCCTCACTCAAGCGGCGCAGAGCACCCGGCCAGCGTTGCTCTATTTCGGCGGCGGTCAGGCCGTCCCACTCCCCGTAATTCAGCTCTCGCCACGCCGGAATCGTCTCGATAGGAAGTTTGTGCGGCTCGGCAATAATCCTCGCTGTCTGGATTGCGCGTTTGAGGTCACTGCAGACCACCCGCGATATTGCGGCGTCTCTCAAGCGCGCAGCAGCCCGGCGTGCCTGTTGGATTCCCTTATCCGCAAGCGGCGGGTCCACCCAACCCGCATAGCGTCCGTCCCCAAGATTGGCATCGGTGGCACCGTGACGCACGAGATAGACTTCCATGGGGTGCAGTTCTCCGGAATAAGAAGGGATTGTCTCTCTGCAGTTGCTATAGTTTCGCCTCGAGGCGTCTCATCGCGGCTTCAAGCTGCGCCTGGCGGACTGCACGCGTAAGGTCACCGCGCGTCCGCTCGAGGAAGCCGCGGACCGCGTCAACCCGATGTCTAAGCCCGCCGGACACCGCATCGGGGTAATCGAATGTGGAGAGGACATGGTAGATTTCATCCATGGTCTCCAGGTGCTTCTCAGCCGGCTCGATTTTGCCGATACGCATCAGGTCGAGGATATGCCGGCGAAGCTCGCCGCATGCCTCGGCCAGGCCGTTGATGTATGGCGCGTCCTCCACTCCCAGCTCGTCGGGTAAGGGCAAGGGCTTCCCCGAAACGAGTGCGTAAGTGCACTCGGCTTCCACATATTCCTTCTGCGCGTCCTGGGCGAAACCTGCGCTGCTGACGCGATGGTGGTTCTCAACGTCCCTGCGAAGGCTCAGAACCGCTTCCCGAAGCTCTGCAAGTCGCTTATGGGCGTCCGCCAGCTCACCCCTGTGGACTGAGCGAATGATACTTGCCGCCGTCTGAATCACTTTCCGCGACTGTGCCAGGGCACGCTCACGCGCAGCATGGGTTTCGTCAAGCCGCGCCCGTATAGACGCGGCGATTTCCTCAAGGCGTTCCAATCTCAGGCTCCTTCGGGGGCCACAAGCGCGATGCCGCGCTCCAATGCGGCCAGATTGAGGGGGATAAACTTATGGTGCCGCTCGGGAAGCACCTCCTGGAGTGCCTTCTCAATGGCCTCCGGGCTTACGGAGTGTGTCAGCACCTGGTAGGCTCCGAGCATAATCATGTTGGCAATGCGGATGTCACCAAGGTCCTCGGCGACATCCTCAGCGGGTATATGCACAGTTGTGACGTCCGTACGATTGTGGCTCTCCTGGACAGCCGATGAGTTGATTATCATCCGGCCGCCGGGCAGCACGGAGTCGGCGAACCGGTCAAACGCGCGGGTGTTCATAAGCACCGCGGTCTGAGGGTGTGCGACGACCGGGGAGTACAGCTCGCCGTCGGTCATCACTACGGTGGTCATTATCTCGCCGCCACGCACCTCGGGGGAATATGACGCCCAGCAGGATGCGTGCTTCCAGTCGCGCATTGCGGCATGTGCGAGGATTTCCCCCCACAAGCGAATGCCCTGGCCGCCGGAGCCTGATGCGATAACTATCTCTCGCACTTATGCGCCTCCATCCGTCGTCTTGTACTCGCCGAGCGGGAACTGCTTGAGCATATGGTTCTCCGCGTGACGCATGGCATCAATGGGGCTCATCTTCCAGAAGGTCGGGCAAGTGCTCACTACTTCAACCATGGAGAACCCCCGGTTGTCTATCTGTGTCTGGAAGGCCTTCTTGATGGCCCGGCGAGTCTCCCGAATGTACTTCGGTCCAATAACAGCCGTCCGAGCGATATAGGCCGGCCCATCGAGGGTAGCCAGCAGCTCAGCGACGCGAATCGGGAACCCGGCCGTTTCAGCAAGGCGCCCCATCGGCGTGGTACTCGTTTTCTGTCCGAGCAGGGTGGTGGGGGCTGCCTGGCCCTGGGTCATGCCGTAGACGGCGTTGTTGACGAAGATGATAGTGATATTCTCGCCTCGCGCGGCGGCGTGGACGATTTCCGCCATCCCGATTGAGGCGAGGTCACCGTCACCTTGATAAGCAAACACAATCGCGTTCGGATGCACTCGTTTGATTCCGGTCGCCACTGCCGGCGCCCGTCCGTGAGCGGCCTGTATAGCGTCCGTGTTGAAGAATTCGTAGGCAAACACCGAGCACCCGACCGATGCAATGGCCACGGTCCGTTTGCGTATGTCCAGTTCATCAATCACCTGCGCGACGAGTTTGTGTGTAATCCCGTGCCCGCAGCCTGGACAGTAGGTGAAGTGCTTGCCGGTCAATGCCTCAGGATAGTCGGCGACCAGCCGCATCTTCGCGGCTATTTCCTGCCGCTCTGTTCCAACCGTCATTCAGCCATCACCTGACCTTCCGCCGGCGCCGAGACCGGGCCGGTTGCAATCAACTTCTGTATCTCATCCAACACGTCATCCGGATACGGAATGTTGCCGCCCGTGCGGCCCAGAAAATGGATGTCGGCCACCGTCCCAGCGGCTAACTGAACGTCCTGCACCATCTGGCCGAGGCTCATCTCCACGACCAGTACCGTCCCTGCTTTCGCCGCCGCCCGGTGAACCGCCTCGGTCGGGAACGGTGAAACGGTGATCGGTCTTATCAAGCCTGCCGCGATGCCGCGGTCTCTTGCAATCTCCACGGCCGTCCTGCAGACCCGCGCCGATGTGCCGTAGGCGACAAGCAGAATCTGCGCATCTTCGACCTGGAATTCGTCCCACCTGATTTCCTTAGGCTGCGTGGCGTCGAAGCGCCGACGAATGCGCAGGTTCACCTCCTCCATCTCGTCAGGGACGACATACAGAGAGGTGATAACGTTTCGCTGCCGGTCACCACAACCGCTGAGAGCCCAAGGTTTCTCAACAGGCTCAGACTGGACCTCGTGCAACTCAAGAGGTTCCATCATCTGCCCGATAACCGCATCCGCGAGAACGATGGCGGGCAGGCGATATCGGTCAGCGAGCTCAAAAGCCATGATTGTATGGTCGTAGACCTCCTGGACAGACCACGGAGCGAGCACGATGCTATAGTAGTCGCCGTGGCCGCCGCCGCGGGTCACCTGGAAGTAGTCCGACTGCGCGGCGGCGATGTTCCCCAGTCCCGGGCCGCCGCGCACGACGTCCACAATCACGCAAGGAAGTTCGGCCCCGCAGATGTACGATATGCCCTCCTGCATAAGGCTGATTCCAGGCCCGGAGGAGGAGGTCATTGCACGCGCTCCCGCCGCCGCGGCTCCGTAGAGCATGTTGATGGCGGCGACTTCGCTCTCCGCCTGCACGAACACACGACCTTCCTCCGGCATTCGGCGAGACATCGCCTCAGGTATCTCGTTCTGAGGCGTGATGGGGTAACCAAAGAAACACTGGCACCCTGCTTTTATGGCGGCCTCGACCACAGCCTGGTTCCCCTTCATCATCACCCGTTCAGACATTCTGGGTACTCCTCTCCAACCGATAGACCCTTACGGCTACATCGGGACATACAAGCGCACAATTCCCGCATCCTGTGCAACTGTCACCGTCTACTACAACCGCGACGTAAATGCCCCTTGCATCAGCGTGGTCAGCGAGCGCAAGCGTGTGCTTGGGGCAGAACTCCACACACAGTCCGCATCCCTTGCAGCGCTCGGGGACAATCTCGACCTTCCCTCGGCCCATCGCAACCTCCCGGCCGCCATCACTATGATGGTGCCCTTCGCTGTTGAATCGTAATCATTAAAGTATTAGACATGGACTGACGGGTGTTGTTTCGCTTGGCGGAACTCAAATGTTCAGGCCACCTGCTGGCGCAGCTTCGAACGCCGTTTGCTCGCCTCGACAACCATCTCCCGCGCGTGTTCCCGGCCCACGGAGCCCTTCCTCTGCGCTCCGAGCATCCTTGCTGTCTCCTCCACGCGCTGCTTCTCGTCAAGACGTTTGACTCTCACGTGTGCGCGGCGCCCGGCGGTTTTTATGACCGCATAATGCTCGTCAGCCATCGTCGCAATGGCAGGCAGGTGCGTCACCACCAGCACCTGTCGGCCAGCGGCCAGCGCTGCAAGCTTTTCCCCGAGGGCTGTGGCCGTCCGCCCTCCGATGCCCGAGTCGATTTCGTCGAAGATTAGTGTTGGAATGTCATGCCGCGCCGACAACGCGGACTTGATTGCAAGCATCACCCTCGACAGTTCCCCTCCGGAGGCGATTCGCGCGAGAGGCCCTGGGGGTTCGCCGGGGTTGGTTGATATCAGGAACTGGACGTGGTCCGCGCCGCTGGCGCCGACTGCCACTTTTCGGCCGTCCGGCAGGGTTATCCCATCCTCGGCGTCCAAATACTGCATTTGGACTTCAAAAGCTACTTTCTCCATGCCGAGGTCGCGCAGGTGCCTCTTCACCGCTTTGGACAGGCTGTCAGCCAACGCCCTGCGACGCTCCGAGAGCTTTACGACAAGCTCGCTCAGATGTTCCTCCGCGGTTTGCAGGTCCTCCTCGACCTGTTTTAGAGCGATATCGTGTCCTTCGAGCTGCGCGAGCTCGGCAACCGCAGCGTCTCTGAAGGCCAGAATCTCCTCGATGGTGTCACCGTACTTGCGCTTCAGCTTTGCTATCTCTGCGATTCGCGACTCCACCTCTTCCAGCGCATGCGGCTCGAAGTCAAGCCCGTCCAGGTAATCGCGCAGATGCCCGGCGGCGTCCTGTGCGAGAAGGCCGGCTTGCTGCAAGGTCGCAAGCACCGGTTCCAGGTCCGGATCGAGTGACGCCGCCTGTTCAATCTCGGCCTCGGCCTGGCCTATGAGGTCTGTTGCGGACAAGTTGGTAGTGGACTCGTCCGCCAGACGTGCATACGCACCGGCCACTATTTCGCTGAGCCGTTCCGCATTCGCAAGCCGGCGTCGGCGTTGCCGAAGGTCCTCCTCTTCGCCGGGCTGGAGGTTGAGAGCCTCGATCTCGCGGATTTGGAACCGTAATAAATCGAGGCGATGCACCCGGTCTCTCTCCGAAACCTGCAGCTCGGACAGTCGCGTGCGCAGGCGCTCCACTTCGCCGAACGCAGTGCTCACCTGGTCCCGAAGCACCGCGTGGCTTTCGTCGCCGATTGAATCCAAGAATTCAATATGGCGTTTCTGCTCTGTAAGCGATTGATGCTCGTGTTGGCCGCATATGTCGACCAGCCGCTCGCCGATGCGCCTGAGCGCTGAGAGCGTTACCACGCGCCCATTAACTCGTATGCGGCTGCGGCCGTCACGGGGGATGATGCGCGTGACCACAATGGTGCCGTCTTCGGGTTCGAGGCCCTCCGAGCGCAGCAATTCCAGAACATCCGCCTGCTTGGATACATCAAACACCGCTTGAATCAATGCCTCGTCAGCTTCATGCCGCACGGATTCGGCTCCTGTGCGCGTTCCGAGGACAGCACCAATCGCATCCACCACGACAATGAGATGTCGAGACGCTCAATAATGGCGAACTCCTCGATGTGCAGCTCAAGCAGCATGGTCAGCACTCCGACGAGCGAAGGGTTGTGATTCTCTACCGGCTCAGGCCCCACTTGAGCTTGGTTCGGAGCTTGGAGGGAAATGTCTGTTCCTTGAGCTTTGCCAATCGGGCGGTGTATTCGCAGCTATGCACGCGGACGACATCATCGGCGCGCAGTTCCAGTCCGATCTGCCCGTCCACCGTCATCATAATCTCCTGGTTCTCCCCACGGGGTGGGAGAACGCTCACACTTACACCGGTATCACGCGAGAGGACAACCGGGCGGGCTGCCAATGTGTGCGGGCAGATGGGTGTCAGGACGAAGCAGTCCAGGCGGGGGTGGATTAACGGGCCGCCGGCTGACATGGAGTAGCCTGTGGACCCCGTGGCGGTCGCCACGATGAGTCCGTCGGCGGGGAACGTCGCCAGGTACTCATCGTTGATGTAAATGCGCAATCGAACCAGGCGCGAGAAAGCGCCCTTGGTGATAACGACATCGTTGAAGGCGTCATAGGTTCTCTCGAGGACCTCTTCGCGAACCACCTCCACGCGCAGCATCGTGCGCTCCTCGACCAGGAACTCTCCGCGGAGCACGCGGTCCAGCTCCTCAAGCAGAGTCCCCATTTGCGTCTCGGCCAGGAAGCCGAAGCCTCCTACATCCACCCCGAGCACGGGCGTCCTCTTAGGCGCCGCCTGGCGAGAGACCGCAAGCAGCGTTCCATCCCCTCCCAACACAATCGTTAGGTCCACGGACGTTACGAAGTCGCGATCCCCGACCGCACAATCCAGCTCGGCATCAGCGGCCAAATCAGGCTCCACCCGCACTACGGCTCCTGCGGCCTGCAGTCGTTTGACCAGGCGCTGTGCCATGCTTCGTACGGTCTTTTTGTGCAGCGCAGCGACAATCCCTACCGTCTCGACCACAACGTGTTCTCCTTGGGCATGACCGCACTTACCCCGGGGTCTCCTCAGGCAGCGCACCCAGGCGCTTAAGGTTGTCGCGAGGGTCCTGATAGTCAGGTGCGGCTTGCAAAGCTCTCCTGTAATACTGGATCGCCTTCGCTGTGTCTCCTCGACGTTCGTAGGCAACGCCCAGGTTGTTGAGTGCTTGAGGATGGTTGTTCCTGACATGCAGTGCGGCCCTGAAGTGCTGCACGGCCTTATCCAAATTCCCTTGATTGAGGTAGATTACGCCAAGGTTGTTATTGGAATCAGCGTCCGAAGGGTCCAGTCGCACCGCCCGGAGATACTCCTGCAGCGCTTTATCGGTGTCACCGCGCTCCATGTATGCGTTCGCCAAACCGCTGTGCGCACTTGCCCGCGCGGGGAAGCGCTTCACAATCTCCTGCCATTTCTGGAACGCTTCATCCGCCTTGCCGGCCTTCTCAAGTCCGATGGCGAAGTTGATATATCCTTCATAAAACCTCGGGTCCGCCTCGATAGCCGCCTTGAAAGCGTCGAGGGCCTTCTCGTAGTGGCCAAGCTGCAGATGCGCGACGCCGAGGTTATTCAAAGTGTTGGCGTTTTTCGGCTCCGCCTTCCGGGCTGCTTCATACTCCACGAGAGCTTCCTGGTATTGCCTCGTCGCCGAGAAGGCGAGGCCGAGGTTGTACCGTGCCGCGAAGTCGTCGGGCTTCAGCTTCGCAGCCATCTGGAGGGGTTTGATTGCATCTTTAACATTCCCGCTTTTGTACAGGGCCGTACCGAGACCGAGCAAAGCGTCAAAATCATTCGGCTGCTGCGCCAACAAGGCGCGATACTGCTCGACAGCCTCTTTATAGCGTTTCTGCCGCAAGTACAAAGCCGCGAGCGCCATACGCACCTTAATCCGGTTCGGCGACAACTTAACGGCGGCGGAGTACTCGCGGATGGCCTTATCGGTCAGGCCGGCCTGCTGAAGCGCCCACCCAAAGTTGGCATGTACATCGGGGTCGTTCGGGTTGAGCTTGATAGCGGCGTTATACGCATTGAAGGCCTTCTCCCACTGCTTTGTTTTGGCGTAGGTATTGGCGAGGTTATATTGGGCATCGAAGTAAGCAGGGTCTATTTCAAGCGCTTTCTGGTAGTCGGCGATTGCGGCCGCAGGCTCGCCCTTGCCCAGGTATGCGTTCCCCCGGTTGTTGAAGGCGATAGCATAGCCCGGCTTTGCCTTTATCGCCCTGGTCAGGAAGTCAAGCGCCTGGTCATATTCTTCCTTCTGCAGATGAATTGACCCAATCCAACACAGCGTCGTGGGGTCCTGAGGGTCGGCCTCGAGCGCGGCCTTGAACTCGGTCAACGCCTCATCCAGGCGGCCCGCCTTGTAATGGGCTACTCCTGCACGGAAACGGGCCGTCGCGTCCTGTCCCCAGGCGCAGGTGAGGACAAACATAAACACTAATGCCACAGCGCCGATAGTCACACCGCGACAGCGAGAGAGAGCGCTGCATTGCTTCATTAGGTCTCTCCCCTTTTTCGTCAAATCTGCCTGCGTACGCGTCGAGCCACTGCTGTCAGGAAGCATCTAGTGCGGCTCCTGTGCGCTGCTGCCGGGCACCATGGGCTGCGAGCTGGGTGACCGCCTCGAGAATCGCGCCTGTACTGATACCGTATTTCTCCCGCAAACCTGCGACATCCCCATGCTCCACATACCGATCCGGCAACGCCAGACGCCGCACCCTCACCTCCGTTAGGCCCTTGCTTTCCAACAGTTCGACCACGGCACTCCCAAAGCCTCCTGCCGCTACGTTCTCTTCCACCGTCACCACCGCTCCCGAGCGTCGAGCTGCTTCGACAATAAGCTCCTCATCCAACGGCTTGACAAACCGCGCGTTGATGACCCCCACTGAAAGCCCGTTCTTACCAGCCGCATCAGCCACCTCTACAGCGTCATACACGCTGGGGCCGATGGCCACGATGGTGACATCGTCGCCCTCCCGGACTACTTCCGCTTTGCCGACTTCAATCGGCTCCGCCTCAGTGTCCCACTGCAGGCCCCGGCCCGCGCCGCGCGGATAGCGCATCGCGACCGGCCCTTCAACCTTAGCCATCGTCCGGAACATACGGGCGAGTTCGGCCTCGTCCTTGGGAGCCATGATGACCATATTGGGTATGGAGCGCAAGTAAGTCAGATCGAAAACGCCGTGGTGGGTCGGGCCGTCGTCCCCGACAAGGCCTGCCCTGTCCACGCCGATCTTCACCGGCAGATTCTGCAGACATACATCGTGGATGAGTTGGTCATAGGCGCGCTGCAGGAATGTCGAATAGATGACGACAAACGGGCGCAGGCCGGCGGCGGCCATGCCGGACGCCAGTGTGATGGCGTGCTCCTCGGCCATACCCACATCGAAACAACGCTTCGGGAACTCCCTGGCGAATTGCTCCAGCCTCGTGCCGCTGAGCATCGCCGCACTTATGGCGACCACGCGGGAGTCGCGCTTTGCCTCTTCTATCAACGCGCTGACGAAGACATCACCATAAGTCGGTGTGGTGTGTCCGGAAGCCGGCTCGCCGGAAGCAACATCGAATGCAGAGACGCCGTGGAAGCGTGTGGGGTGCTTCTCCGACGGCGCGTACCCTTTTCCCTTACGGGTCATAACGTGCAGGAGCACTGGGCCGTTGATATTAAGGGCGTGGTCTATGGCATCGCGCAAGATGGGGAGATTGTGGCCGTCAATCGGACCATAGTACCGCCAGCCCAAATCAACGAAGAGACGCCCCGGTTCGAATGCGCGCTTGAGGCCGGCCTTGAACCACTCAACTGCCTCGACCATTGTATCTCCCATCGGCAACTGCCGCGCGAGCATCTCAAACTGTTCCTTCGCGCGCTGGTAATGGGGGTCCATGCGCACGCGAGACAAGTAGGTTGCAATCGCGCCGACGTTCGGGGAGATGGACATCTCGTTGTCGTTGAGGATGACGACCAACCGCGGCTTGAGCTGCCCCGCGTGATTGAGACCCTCGTAGGCGAGACCGCCCGTAAGTGCGCCGTCGCCGATGACCGCGACCACATGGTGGTCTTCTCCCAGGCGGTCGCGGGCAATGGCCATTCCCACTGCCGCCGAAATGGCGGTGCTGCCGTGTCCCGCACCGTAAGGGTCGTATTTGCTTTCGGTCCGGGAGGCGAAACCGGACAGTCCGCCTTGCTGGCGGAGTGTTCCGAAGCTCTCGCGGCGGCCGGTCAGCAGCTTATGCACATAGGTCTGATGACTTACATCCCAAATCAGCTTGTCCCGCGGGGTGTCCAGGGCAAGGTGCAGTGCCAGGGTTAGCTCCACCACGCCGAGGTTGGACGCGAGGTGCCCCCCGGTCACCGATACGGTTCGAATCAGCCTCTCACGGATCTCTTTAGCCAGCACCTCCAGCTCGCGCATGGAAAGGCGCCGGAGGTCGCGGGGGGAATTGATTTGATCAAGATAGCGACTCATGATATGGCAGCGTCAGCCTTCTTTCGCAGTTATCGGGATTCAGATTTCATCTTCCGAGACGTCATTCTCAAGCGGCTCCAGCGAGACCTCGCCCGCCTGAGTCTGGACAACCTTCTCCAGCTTGCCGCGCGCGGCAGCGAGCTTCTCCTGGCACTGCTTGTGCAGTCGAACGCCCTCTTCGTAAAGCTTGATGGACTCCTCCAGCGGCAGGTCGCCCTCCTCCAGTCTCTGGGCAATCTCCTCAAGTTTTTCGAGGGCCTCCTCAAATGTCGGCTCAGGGCCCGATTGGTTGTCGTTTCTCATAGTCTGCCCCTTCGCTGGTCAAATCGATCTCCCGGCCTGCGACGCTCTACTCGGCGCTCCAAACATCCGTCACGTCGGACACAATGCCCCCGTCCGCAACGAGCACCTCGATCTCCTGACCCACCCGTACTGCCCTTACCGAACGCACGATTCGCCTGCTCTGCGCATCCCGACAGACGCTGTAGCCACGTTTGAGGACGCTTTGCGGCCCGAGAGCCTCCAGGCGCCCCCCGACCGCCTCCAGACGCTGCGCCTGCGATTCAAGCGCCCGGCCGAAGGCGTTCTGCAAGGCCGCTGAAAGCTCGTCCAGTTCCTGTGAGAGCTGGTCAATCCGTTCGAATGGACGAGCAAACGGCCTGCGCTGAAGCATAGTGCGCAAACGCTCGCGAGCGGCTGATAGTTCAGCGAGCACCGCGCGACGCCCTCGCGCAAGCAGTTCGTCCGTGTATCGGCGCAGTTCTCGAATGTCCGGCGCCACTATCTCTGCTGCAGCCGACGGCGTGGGGGCCCGGACATCCGCGACAAAATCGGCAATCGTGAAATCGGTCTCGTGGCCGACCGCACTGACGACGGGAACGGGCGATGCGAAAATTGCGCGCGCAACGGCCTCGTCATTGAAGGCCCAAAGGTCCTCCAGCGAACCCCCGCCCCGGCCTACAATCAACACATCAGGCTGAAGCGCTTGATGGGCCAGGCGGATGGAATTGATTATGCTTTGCGGTGCCTCCTCGCCCTGAACGATAGTCGGAATCAATACGATTGACAGCGCCGGATACCGCCGCCTCAGAACGGTGATGATATCCCGGACGGCGGCGCCGGTCGGCGAGGTTGCCACCGCAACGCGCCGTGGAAAACGCGGGAGCGGACGCTTCCGCGCCGGCTCGAAAAGCCCCTCGGCTTCCAGCTTCGCCTTCAATCGTTCGAACGCCAGGTGAAGGGCGCCAATACCATCTTGCTGCATCCAGCGCACGTAAAGCTGATATTCGCCGCGCTTTTCGTAGACGCCTACATTCCCGAATGCCACGACCTGCATTCCGTTGGCCGGGTAAAAGGGCAATGAACCGGCTGGCCCACGGAAACACACACACCGCAACTGGCTGGCTTCGTCCTTCAGGGAGAAGTACATGTGGCCGGAGGCGTGGTGCGTGAAGTTTGAGATCTCCCCTCGGACCGCCACCTCTTGCAGTAGCTCGTCGGCGTCAATCAGCCGTTTGATGTGTGTGGTCAGCTCGCGAACCGTGAGAATCGCAGGTTGGGTGCTCAATGTATATCCTCTGACACGCGGACGGGGACGGCAATTTACAGCCCCACCGGACTAATGCTCACTTGCATAAGTCCGAGTCGTCTCGTTTCATGTAAACGTAACACACCGCCAACCCCGCCAGTCGGCACGGCCGCGGGTTGCTGACGCTCTCCAAGAGCAAAGGTCCTTTACTGAAGCACTAAATCAACCGTGGTGGTCGCGTCGGCCCCAACCACCACGCCAATCTTCTTGGCGGAATAGGACCCATCGGTTGCCGAGACCGTGTAGCCCTCACCAACCGGCACGTTCTCAAAGCTGTACTTACCATTACCCTTCGTCTGAGTCGTTTGCAGGACGCTCCCGGAGGCATCTTTCAGTTCCACGGTGACTCTCCGGGCTGGCCTGCCAGAATAGGTGACAGTGCCCGCAATGCAACCCGTATCCCCGGGCGTTGAGCCGCCTGTCCCGACAATGAAGGTGATGGGTGACTCGAGCACCTGCGCCCAGAAGCCACCGTACTCCACCGTATTGTTCAGATTGTCGTGGAAGCTCTCCTCGGTCAAATTGAAATTTACCGGGTAAATCCCGTCTGGGAGCCGCACATCACCGGGCTTCGGCCGAGTGCCGGGTGACTCCCCTTCGGCGAAAACGCTGACTACTCCGGCTTTCTCGTCGAAGTCATACCCCCAAGAAGAGCTCCTCGTGATCGCGTGTCGGACTGCCTTGGAGTCGAGTTTCTTGCGTGGTCGTCGTTGGTCGGTGCGCCACAAGACGTGATAGGTGCTGTCGAGGGCAAAGGATTTGGTCGCGTTGCCGTTGCTGTCGGTGATGAAGAAGTCGAAGAGTAAGTAGCCGCTAACGTGGTACCCCGCAGCCAGGCACTTTTGGAGATCGCTGTCCTCTATGTTCCAATTCAACTCCTCGCACCACCACCGGCCGTTGTGCCCCAGCTGCCAGCTTGCCCAGCTTGCCCAGTCCGCAGGATCACTGCCCTGTGGCAATGGCGGTTCTGCTGCAGTGGTGATGGGCGCCGTGCCGCCCAACTTCATCTGGTACGCGAAGTTCGGCTTCAGCTTCACCGCGGTTAACGTGCCGCTGAGGGTCGTGGAGCTGTCGTCCCAGTCCACTGTGGCGTACGATTCGGAAGTATTAGAGTAGTCGAACGTATCACGAAAAAGAGACGCATAAAGCACTCCTGGAATGTCGCGCCACCGCAAGTCGTCGGGCAGCACCTCTTTGGGTTCGAGCGTTATGCAACCTCGAGCTGGCAAGATGACGTGAGTTTGACCAACGGGGGGACCTACTTCCGTTCCGCCCCCACATCCGGCGATCAGCACGACGACCAAGCTACAGCCGAGCAGACCTAACAGAATACGCGTGTGCATGACGTTCCCCCCTTGCAAGTGATGTGGACTGCTCGTCGGACAGGAATCCGAATGGTCTTGTGCAGACGGCACCTAACTCGCCTTGCGCTCAACTTCCTCCTGCAGGCTCCGGCCAAGGGTGCCCAAAATGCCGTTGATGAACTTGCCCGACTCTTCTGTGCTATACTCCTTGGCTAAGTCCACGGCCTCGTTGATCGAGACGCTGATGGGGATATCGTCAAAGTAACGCATCTCGCAGACGGCCACGCGCAGGACGTTGCGGTCCACGCTGGCCATTCGGTCAAGCGACCATCCCTCGGCCAGTTCCTCGATGATGCGATCTATTTCTTCCTGATGCTCCAGGCACCGCTGTGCCAGCAGGATCCCGAATGCGCGTAATTCCTCATCTTCGGGAGCTTCGGAGACTGCGTAGCGGAACGCGGCCTCCGGTTCCACGCCACCAAGGTCGATCTGGAAAAGAACATTCAGAGCGAGGATTCGCCCGTCCCTGCGGCTCCCCACGGTCCCAACCTCACTGAATGTGCTACGCTGTGACGGATGTCAACAAACGCATGACAACGCGCTGAAGTCGTTCATTAAGCGATGGCGGCCATGCTGTCTTCCTGCGGTTTCTCGTTGGAGGCCACCGGTTCATTAACACGCTCCCGGACAAAGTGAGTCGTTGCTTCGCCGGCGAGGAATGTCTCGTCCTCGAGAATCCGCAGATGGTAATCCCGGGTCGTTTCGATGCCGTCAATCTCCAACTCACGAAGCGCCCCGCGCATCCGCTGAATGGCCTGAGTCCTGTCAGCCCCCCAGGCTATTATCTTCGCAAGGAGCGGATCGTAATACGGTGAGATAACCGTCCCGGCGGCAATGCCGGCGTCCACCCGGACACCCGGCCCACCCGGCACGACATATCGCTCCACCGTGCCGCAGGAGGGCTTGAAGTTACGGTCCGGGTCCTGGGCGCAGATACGACACTCGATGGCGTGTCCTTTCATGCGCACCTGCCGCTGATTGAAGCTCAGAGGCTCACCGGCGGCGATGCGGATCTGCTCGCGGACGATATCCATTCCTGTTACCATCTCTGTCACAGGGTGTTCGACTTGAATGCGGGTGTTCATCTCGATGAAATAGAAGCGGCCATCGGTGTCGAGGAGGAACTCCACCGTACCGGCGTTGACATATCCCACCGCCTTGGCCGCCTTGACCGCAGCATCGGCAAGCGCACGCCGTTGATGGCGCTTCAGCGACGGACACGGCGCCTCCTCAAGCAGCTTCTGATGCCGCACCGTTTGAATGGAGCAGTCGCGCTCCCCAAGGTGCACAACGTGGCCGTCGTTGTCGGCGAGTATTTGCACCTCCACGTGTTTTGGATCCCGCAGGTACTTTTCTATGTAAACCTTGTCGTCACCAAAAGCCGCCTTAGCCTCCGCTTGCGCCTGTTGAAGAGCGTCAGGCAACTCCGCCTCCCGGTTGACAATGCGGATTCCACGCCCCCCTCCACCTGAAGCGGCCTTCACCATCAGCGGGAAACCAATCTTGTCAACGATTTTTTTCACGCTCTGGCCATTATTCAGTACTTCGGTCGTCCCGGGCAACACCGGCACCCGTGCCTTCTCCATCAGCTTGCGCGCGAGAGCTTTGTCACCCATCTGCCGCATGGCCTCAGGCGGCGGGCCGATGAAGGTGATTTCGAGTGCGGCGCATATTTCCGCGAAGCTCGGATCCTCGGCGAGGTTCCCGTAGCCCGGGTGAATCGCGTCACACCCGTGAGTTACCGCGGCGGTTGCAATGTTAGGGGCGTTGAGGTAGCTGTCGCTATTGCTTGGCGGCCCGATACAGACCGCCTCGTCGGCCAGCCGGGTGTAGAGGGCATCTCGGTCCGCCTCCGAGAAAACAGCTACGGTTTGGATTCCGAGTTCCCGGCAGCTCCGGATGATGCGGACGGCTATCTCTCCACGGTTGGCCACAAGTATC
>JALGUK010000532.1 GCA_029820875.1 Candidatus Zipacnadia bacterium | reverse complement strand
GCCCGTCCAATGAAATGCTCCCCTTGACGTTTGGATGTGCTAATTCACCGGCTATCTGGGCATCCAGATGAGCGGTTCCTTGTGTGCGCAATGGCGGCAGCTTGGCCCGCGTGGACAGGAGCGTCTGTATCAATGACATATCGAGCACATCGCCGGTGACTTTGAGGTCGAGGCGCGGCTTCTTCAGATCGAACACGCTGCCTCGGGCAACCAGTTGCACCCCCGGCAGCCGAACGCTAAAGTTATCAAATGTTGCACTCTCATTAGCCACGATGATGCGGCCATCGAGTCCCATCGAGTCCCACAGGCATGTTCCCGAGTGCACCCACGCGAGCCCGGATGTTGTGCAAGTCAACCGCCGACCGCCAGCCTATCTCGGGATTCCCACCTTGCTCCCGACCCGCAAGGCGATAGAGCTGGCCCGCAACGTCAATGGTTCCGCCGACCGGCTTGACCTGTGCAAACCGCGGCAGGATGGGTGTCAGTCGGTCCAACGAAAGCCCAAAGAGCGCAACTTTCGCAGCAGCGAAATCGCCCTTTGCCCCCGCATGTACCTGGCCGTAAAGATTAGCGAAGTATCCTTGCGGGTTGGCGCCATCGAATTCGACTTTCACGAAGGCGGGGTCGCGCAGGTCCACCGTTGCGGTTACATTGTCCAATGTGAACTCCAACGGTGACAGTCTTGAGAACGCTCCACTTTCATCGCGGAAGTGCAGGCGGGCGTTCTCGATGACCACGCGACCGGCGAAGCGACTCTTGGACGGCGCCCCTTTCTTTTTGAGTAAGTCCTGAATGTTCAGCCGCCCCTTCTTGTCGCGGCGAAGCCAGAACTCCGGCTGCCGGATATAGACGGCGGAGATGCTGCGCAGAGGAGACGTTTCTCCTGTGAGAACGCTTCTCAGATTGAGGCGAATTTCCACCGAGTCAGCATTTAGGAGCGGCTGCCCCGGAGTGTCAAAGATCTCGATGCCATGGACGACGGCGCGGCCGAGGAAGTCCGTATCGAGGCTTCCCAGGTTCACCTGGCGGTTCAGAGCACGTGCCAGTTCGATTTGGGCGACCTGCTGGATACGCTCAATCTGCCAGTCACGTCGCAGAACCACCCGTAACCCTGGTCCGATGACGACCACCAGGGGTATGATTACGGGCAGAAGTCGGACCAGTAGCTTTCGCATGGCCCTCACGCCGTAGTGCCTGTTGAATTGCCCTTGCGTAGATGTGCGATGGCCTCATCGGCCAAATAAGAGCTGCGGACAAATGGCCCTGAGGCGACGAATGAAAACCCCATCCCTTGCGCTATGCCCTTGAGCGCTTCGAACTCTTCCGGAGGCACATACCGCGTTACCGGCAGGTGGCGGCGCGAGGGTTGGAGGTATTGCCCAATAGTCACCACATCACACCCGACTGACCGTAAGTCCGCTAACGTCTGGTGCACTTCGCCGGTAGTTTCGCCAAGGCCGAGCATCAGGCCGGACTTCGTGACCATGTCGCTGAAATGCCGCTTGACCAGTGCGAGAAGCTCCAGAGAGTGCTCGTAAACTGCCTGTGGGCGGACGGTAGGATACAGCCGCGGCACGGTCTCCACATTATGGTTGTACACGTCGGGATGTGCCTGCGCCGCTGTCATAATGGCGCTTGGGTCCCCCTGAAAATCCGGCGTAAGGATTTCAACGGTCGAGTTCGGCAGGCGCTTACGGATTGCCTGGACGACTCGTGCAAAGTGTGATGCACCGCCGTCCGGCAAGTCATCACGTGTCACTGAAGTGACGACCACGTGTCGCAGGTTCAGCTCCGCCGCCATATCCGCCACTCGCTGAGGCTCATCGTCGTCCACGGGCTGTGGCTTTCCGCTGGCGATACCGCAAAAGCGGCAGTTACGGGTGCAGACGTTGCCTAAAATCAGGAACGTTGCCGTCCCCCGTGAGAAGCACTCGCCGATATTCGGACATTTGGCGCTCTGGCATACTGTGTGAAGCGACCGGGCCGCCAGGCGTGCTGTAAGTTCCTGGGTTTGC
>JALGUK010000044.1 GCA_029820875.1 Candidatus Zipacnadia bacterium | reverse complement strand
GGTGACGTACTCCCCGCGCAGCTTGTACCAGGCCTCCTTGTCGAACGGCTCTGTGCGGATGTCCACGCCGTGGCGCCGTTTGAACTCCTGGACGATGGGTTCATTGAAGCCGAACTCGTCAGGGTAGCGGATGCCGAAGTTCTCGACATAGGTGTAGAAGGCGATGCCGTCGTAGCCGTAGCGCGTTATATGGTCAACATATCGAGCGATAATCGCCCGCCGCGCCTCGGGATAGCAAAACGCAATGGGGCCCGGGCACAGGCGCTCGCCCCAGCGGTCCACAGGGCACCACTCGGGGTGCTCTATCCGCAGGCGGTCCTCGAACAAGTATGGGGCGATGATGCCAACCTCCGCTTGTGGGCCGTGCTCGAAGAGTCCCTCCATGATGTAGATTTCCATGCCGTTGCGTCGGGCGGCGGCTACGGCGAGATCATTAGTCCGCACGTCTTCGTTGAGGTATTGCAGCCAGCGCGTCCAGAAGTCATATGTCTGCGGACGAGCATCACCGCACTTATAATAGCGCAGCCACATCCGGTCCTGTTCGCCGCGCCAGTACATGCGCTTCACGCCGTACGTGGCGGCCATCCACTCGAACATCGCGTCAATGGTCGCCGCGCTGTCCACCGGCTCGCGATTACGCACCCACTGTTGATCACCGGGACCGCAGTAGACATAAAGGGGTTGCCGCTGCGGCAGAGCGACAGCGGGGTGTACCGATAGGAGCATGGCATAGGTCATAGCAGCTATCATGTTACCACCTTCGACATGGGCACGGGCTTGTCGGCGCAGCGGCTACTGTGTAAACTGGAAGGCGTAGAGCTTGGCGTTCTCCAGGCTGAATACCAGTTTCACGGTGCGGCCGGCGAGCGCGCTCAGGTCCGACTTGCCGCCCCACGTGACCGTCTTTGCGATGTAATCTCCGCTGATTGGGTCACAGTCATGGAGGGCAAAGCCCGGGATGGGCTGGTCGTCCTCGTCCATAAGACCTACCCTGACCTTTTCCCCTTTGACGTTCAGCTTCAGGTGCTTGCCGGAGAAGGCCAGCGGGATGGTGAAAAGCCTTCCCTGCCGGTCGCCCGCGTCCACGGAGACAAACCCGTCGAGCCGCAGCTCAGCCCGTGAAACGTAGTTGCGATGATCGGGCCCGCCGGCGTGGGTCTGGTGGTAGACACCGTAGTAAAGGTACAGCTTGTCTCCGGCGCGCACGATTCCTGATGCCATGTAAAGACCGTTCTGGCCCTCTTGGAGCGGGATGAAGGGGTCACGGTCCAGGCGGGTCCACTTTATCCCGTCTCGGCTTGTGGCGAACTGAATGTCCACGATGCCGTCGAATGTATTTTCGGGGAACCTGTGAAACGCACTCGGGAACATGAAGTAGGCATTGGCGGCGTAAGGGTACTTGATGGCCGAGCTGTTGTAGAAGTCCATCTCCTTGAAGCGGGTCTTGTCAAGGCTGTCCTGGTCCTGGACATCGGGGGCGAAGACAAGCGTCTCCTTGCCGAAGTCGGAAAGGTCGTCGAATTCGCATCGAACGACGGCGCGCAGCACATCGTAGCCGGGCAAGCGGGAGAAGCCGCGCATGTATGCGACGTACCGCCCGATTCGGTCATCGAAGAAGGCCACGTTGTTCGTGTCCGCTGCACGGAAGGACGGCTTATCGAACATCGGCTTAAAATGCAGCCCGTCCGGTGAGGCGAACACCCAGGTGGGTAAGTCTCCGTTTATGAGTTTATACCTCTGGTCGGGCGGGCACTCGGGATTGGTGTCCTTGAAGACACAGGTGACAAAGAACAGGCCTCTGAGAGATTCCGGCACATCATCGGTAGGGCCGAGGATGTTGGTTTTCTGCACGTCATCGAACGGCACTATGTCAAGTTCAGGCTTCCTCCAGGTGATACCGTCCTTGGACTCGGCATAGCAGAACCAAAGATGGTCGCTCGCGTCGAAGGAGGGGTAGTACATCCTGATGACGTCGTCGTCCTGCAGCACCGTCACCCCGAACGGATGGACCTCGGCCGCCTCCCACAGCTTGTCCGCAACGATGCACTTGTCGCCGGTGAGGGTCGGGCGGTTGACGACGAGTTCGAGGCGGTGCATCCGCTGGATTAGCATATCATCAATGAATAACTGCTTGCGATTACCTGCGTCGAAAACGCCGTCCGGACTAGCATTGCTCCCGCTCAGATAACCCGTCACAGCTATCACCACCAATACCGATGTAAGAAGCGCGTTTTTGAGCATGGCTGAGCACCTCCTATGTTTCGCGGCAATCCGATGGGCTTTTCTTCCGGCGCCATTAAGCACGACGGTTACCGCTCTCCGCCGATGGCTTCCCTTATTTGCTCCGCCGTCAGGGCGACATCGTAAACCCGCACATCGTCCATCAGCCCGTCAAAGGCAAATGGGGCAATAGGGCTTGACAGGAACAGCGGCTTTTCCCCACCCAAAATCCGGGCACCCGCGCGAGTCTTCTCCACACTCTTGTAGTTTGCCTGCTTGCTGTTGATATAGATATGGACTTGCTGCGCGGGATCATCGGGGCTGTATGTCATTGCCACGTGTGTCCACTCACCGACGGGAATGGTCGCCTCAGCAACCACATCCCGCGCATCGCCTGCCTCCTCCGTAAATACCCAACCGTCCAGATGACCCTCGTTCAGATAAAGCGACAGGATTCCGTCCTTCCAGAAGATGCGCTGCCACTTGTGCTCGCTTGTGGGCTTTATCCACGCCATCAAGGTCAGCGAATCACGCAGCGGAAGGTCGGGCGAGTACGGAATCTGGACGTATCCCGGCGCCTGCTGCACGGACTTGGCGTTATCGAAGACTGATTCGTCGAACAACCTGCTGCGAATCTGGGTCAGGCCGTCCTTGGTCGAGTAGTTCAGGGTGAGGATGCGCCCGTCGGGGAATTGAATCGAGCTTGTGTAGCCGCGGTCGCCGTCGTTGGGGTCGAGCACTATCTCGTCGGTCCACGTGTGCCCTCCATCGCGGCTGATGGACGCGCGGGTGTCGCTTGTTCCCGGCGCCTGGCTGCGGTAGGCGCACATGATATTACCGCTGCTGAGCAAAAGCAGCTCCCCGACGTCCCCCTGCATGCCCGAGTTCTCCGGCTTACTCCATGTGTATCCCTTGTCCGATGACCGGCATTGCCACATCCACGGCTCCGGCTCCGTCCGGTTCATCGCGAGCATCTCGCCATTGGGCAGCATAAGGATATTCGCCTCGAAGTAGTTCCTCTCACCGTGGGCGATGACCGAGAAGTCGCCCCAGGTCAGGCCGTCATCCTTGGAACGAATAATGCCGGTTGCCTTGCGGCCGTCCGGCATCTCGCCATGAAGCGGCATCAGCACGCTCCCGTCGTCGAGCTGGATAGGCCGACCGATGTTGTAAACATACGTGTCGGCATAGGGATTCGGCAGGTCAATCGGGGCGTAGGTGCGGCCGCCGTCGGTCGAACGCAACACGCGGGCAAGCGGGAACTTCCCGTTCCCGTGCCGGTAAAAGCCCAAGAGAATCGTCCCGCTCTTTAGCTGGATGCCGGTACTGTGGGAGCGACTGTCCCAGTCGGGGTCTTCGAAGATAGTGCCAGGGCGCGACCAGCTCTTCCCATCATCGGTGGAACGCATTTGCTTGATTACACCGTGACCAACATGGCCGGGACCCTCGCGGAAGTTCGCCAGCAGCTCTCCGTTGTGCAGGCGAATCAGGTTCGGGAAGCCGCAGTGACGGCCTTCGGCCTTGTAAACCAAGCGCGTGAGGTCCTCAGGCTCCGGAGAGCGGGTGAGTCGAATCGCCTGTCCCGCTTTTCCGGGTACAAGTTCCGTTTCGCCGCTTACCGTCGCGCTTGCAGGCAAGGGAGCGGCCTCAAAGTCCAAGGTGATAACCGGCTTGGGTAACTGTCCGTGCAAGGAGGCTGCGTATAGAAGCATCGTTACAATCCACATCGGTGTCACCTCTTAATTCCATTATCCAACGGGGGCGGTGGAGTTCGTTGCTCTTCGCACAATCGCAGGAGCACACATCGGCGGATGTACCGCGGACGTCTGGCCTCCTACGTCTGTCGCGCACTGGGCTGTCAGTCCGTGTGCTAACGATTCTTGTCGCGATCACCACTTTCGCCAACCGGGGAACGGCGGCGCGTACTTGGCGTGCGTCTCAACGGCGTCCTTCTCTTCACACAAGACGACTTTCTTGACTTGAGGTACATGCACAACTTGGTAGGCGGCCCAAGCCAGCCAGCGGTCTTCCTTCTGCGTCCTCATCGCTTCCAGGATATCGGTGCCCGGCTGCCCAAAGGCCATGAGGGCATTGCCAACCACTCGCCAACCGAAAGCCGCGTCGGATCTCTGGCAGCCATCCCCGTATTCGCGAAAGCGCGCTTCAAGCGCCGCCAGTGCACGACGCGATTCTGCAGGCGACATCTGGGAAACCCTCTGCCCCAGGCTCTTGCCCGCCGCGAGCTGCACGGTGGGAGTGGCGTCATCCAGGGCATGGAGCAGGGCAAGGATCACCCGTGGTCCTTTGTAGCGATCCAACCCTTTGATGGCCCAGTAGCGGACGCGGTAGTCCTCATCGTTTTGCAGTGCGGACAGCAGCGAATCACGCGATTCGGGCAAGCCATTCATGCCAAGGCTGCGCACGCAGACCTCCCGAACCCAAACGGAGTGGCTCTCCAGGCCCTCAATCAGGACAGGCTGCGAGCGCTCCTTCATGGCTGCGAGCGCTTTGACGCAGGCTTGCCTCATCTGGTCATGGTCGTCCTTCAGTAGTGCCTCGAGAATGCATCGGGCAGTTTCTGGCCCATTGACCTGAGCGAGCGCCTGCGCAGCCGCGACTCGAACACTGGGTTCCGGGTCGGTCAGCACCTCTTCCAACACTCTAACATGGTCAGCAGCCTTGAGCGCCCCGAGTGCCAACATCGCCTGACGGCGAACGAGAACGTGTGTGTCCGTTGCCAGGGGCGCCACTTTGGATGCGTCGGCTTGGATTTTTCCGGCTGCGATGTCAGCCAGTGTTTGCGTCCGCAGGCGCCAATCGCGGTTGGTCAGCGTGTCGAGGCTGGTGGGGTCGAGGGTGACACGGTCAATCATAAAAGGGCATGTATAGGCGATCTGAAGGATAGGTGTGACCCCTGCCTGCACAAGCGGCTTCCAATCCTCAACCGACTCGCCGAACGGGTGGAAAGCGCGTGGGTTGCCCTGACCGGCGAGAACCGACGCCACTGCCAACTCAACCTGCTTGCCCTCGCATACCTTGAGCATCTGCCTGAGCAATGCCTTCTGGTCGCCGAACCAGTTGGCTATCAGCTCGTCAATGATGCCCTCGCGTACCCATCTCTCCCAGTCCATATATATCTGCCCAGCCCCTGATACTCCACCGGGTTTTGCGGCAAACGTAGCATACCATGGGCGCGGGAAGTGCGGGTTCTCAGGCCATAGGGAAATCGAGAGCTTCTTCCCCTTCGCAGCCAGAGCGTCATGTAGCTCGCGGAAGAACTGTGTGAGGTACTCTCCTCGGAGTTTATACCAGGCTTCCTTGTCGAACGGCTCGGTTCGGATGTCAACCCCGTATCGCCGCTTGAACTCCCTCACAATTGGCTCATTGAAGCCGGTCTCGTCGGGATAGCGAAAGCCAAAGTTCTCCGTATACGTGTAGAAACAGATGCCATCATAGCCGTAGTTTGTAAGGTCGGTTACGTACCGTGAGACCAGAGCCTTGCGTGCCTCGGGATGGCAGAAATCAATGGGTCCCGGCTGTCGGCGTTCGCCCCATCTGTCCACCGGGCACCATTCTGGATGTTCAATGCGCAGGCGATCCTCGAACAGGTAGGGGGCGAGAATGCCCACATCTGGTTGCGGCCCATGATCAAAGAGAGCAGTGTAGAAGTAAATCTCCATCCCATACCGATGGGCCGCAGCGATGGCGAGGTCGTCAATCTTGACCTCTTCAAACAGGTGGTGCGCCCAGCGCTTATGGTAGTCATAATGCAGCGGATGTTCCTTACCCACCTTGAAATCACGGTGCCACGATCGCTCCCCGCGCCAGTATATTCGCCTCGCGTTATACGTCTTGGATGCCACCTCGAACATCGCGTCAATTGCGGCGGGGCTATCAACAGGCTGCCAGCCCAGTGCACGCACGTTATCCCCGACGCTGACGAGGACATGGCAATGCTCTTCCGCCGGCTGTGCGTTGGCCAAGGGGGAGTTAGCGAGAGCAATAATTACCATGCTCATCACCCCTCGGGTAGATAGTCCGATTAGGATTCTACCCATGGCTTGGCACCTCCGTGAACTGGAACGCGTACAGCTTGGCGCTCTTGAGGCTGAACAGGAGCCTGACCGTCCTACCGGCCAGTCCGCTGAGGTCGGATCGGCCTCCCCACGAGACCTGCTTGGCAATATAATCCCCGCTGATGGGGTCACAGTCGCGAAGGCTGAAGCCGCGGAACGGACGGCCCTTGTCATCTACCAATGCCACCTTGACCTCTTCTGCTTGCACGTTCAACTCAAGCGTCTTCCCCGAGAAGGTCATCGGCACGGTCATCAGTCGCCCCTTCTCAGGCCCAGCGTCGACCGAGACGAACCCGTCCAAGCGCAGCTCGGCGCGGGAGATGTAATTTCGGTGATCAAACCCGCCGCCGTGGATCTGGTGATAAACGCCCGGATACAGATAGAGTTTATCTCCTCGGCGTACGATTCCCGTCGCCAGGTACAGCATGTTCCGCCCTTCCTGGAGAGCGATGAAGGGGTCTCTATCCAGACGTGTCCACTTGATCCCGTCCCGGCTGGTAGCAAACTGAATGTCTACGATACCTTGGAATGTATTGTGCGGGAAGTGGTAGAATGCACTTGGAAACGCGAAGTAGGCGTTCGCTGCATACGGATATTTGATGGCGGAGCTGTTATAGAAGTCCATCTCCTTGAAGCGCGTCTTGTCCATTCTTGCGAAGTCCTCATCATCCGCGGCAAACACAATCCTCTCCTGGCCAAAATCCGAGAGGTCGTCGAACTCGCACCGAACGACAACCCTCAGTGGCTCCCACCCTCGCATATAGGCGACGTACCGCCCGATTCGGTCGTCGAAGAAGACCACGTTGTTGGTGTCGGATGCACGGAAGGAGGGTTTATCGAACATCGGCGTGAAGTGCAGGCCGTCGGGTGAGGCGAACACCCAGGTGGGTAAGTCCCCGTTTATGAGTTTGTACCTCTGTTCGGGCGGGCACTTGGGATTGGTGTCCTTGAAGACGCACGTGCCGAAGAAGGGGCCGTTCTCGAGAATGGACTTGGGACACGACTCGTCAGGATAGATGATGTTGGTCTTGCGGGTTCCATCATACGGCACGATATCCAGCGCAGGCTTTTCCCAGTGAATCCCATCGGTGGACTCAGCGTAGCAGAACCACCAGCGGCCCTGGGCATCGGTGGACGGGTAGTACATCCTGATGCGGTCGTCTTCCTGCAAAACCGTCACTCCGAACGGATGGGCTTCGCTGGTCTCCCAGGGTTTGTCAGCGACGATGCACTTGTCGCCGGTCAACACAGGGCGGTTGACGGTCAGTTTGAGACGGTGCATCCGTGCGATGAGCGCGTCATCAATGAACAACTGCCGCCTGTCGCCGACGTCCAAGGGGCTCACGCGCCCCGCACCGGAGACGATAGAAGCTCCCATCATTAAGCACGCTCCCATCAGAAAGGGTGTCCAAAACGGTTTCAACGTCGCCATCTCCCTTTCCGAGGTTCGCATTTCCTTAATGGCCCAAGACAACGGCCGGCAGAAGCCGTCTCGTCCTGTTGGCGGGGCCTGTGCCCGGACGGGAATGACAGCGCCTACTCGCCCACATCGGGACGCACCGGATCAGGCTCGAATGGGCTGAACTGGAACGCGTATAGGTCGGCGTCGCGCAGGACGAACCGCAGACGGATGGGGCGGCCGGCCAGAGGACGGACATCCCCACCCTTGACTTCCCAGCGGACCGTATGGCGCAGGCTATCACAGCGGATTTCCGGGCATTCCTCGAGGCTGTAGCCATCGAGTGGGTTCCCGTCGGCGTCCTGGATCTCCACCTGGATACCGCCGGCGCCGGAGGTCTCGGCGTTGATCGTCAGATTGCCTCCATCGAAGATAATAGGCTTCGTGACGATCTCCCCGCCTGAGAGCGGTGCGTTGACCGACACGAATCCATCAATGCGAAGAGCGTACCGCCGGATGCTCACCTGCGTCCCCTCCCAGTAGCCCTCGGAGGCGTACAGGGACAGTTCATTCGGAGCGTCTTCCAGGTCGGCCTTGGTCTCGACCATTCCCCAGGCGAGGTAGTTGTCGCCGTAGACCCAGCTCTCCCGCTGCCTTGGCCCGGGCCGGATGAACGCTTCAGGCCAGCGCTTGAAGGTCAGGCCGTCGCGGCTGGTCATGAAGCACGAATCCGTGACGGCGGTTCCGTATCGCCGACTGGCTTTGGCGCGGGCCAGGCGCTCGTCCAGGCCCGGCAGGTCAAAGAGCGGGTCAAGCCAGCCCCGGTCCGTGTAGCGGGCAGGTGTGCCGATGAAGATATGGGGTGCCCGGTAGTACGGCGCGATCTGATTGGTGTACAGATGTTCCTTCGGTGCGCCCGGGTATTGCAGCCACTGGGGCTCGGGGAAGTGCAGCACATCGTTGGATGTTGCGGTCATGATGTCGCGAACGTTGTCCTTGAAGCCTCTGTGGTATTCGCGGTACTCCTTTCGCACGGGGTCCCAGAAGGCGAGGTTCTGGGAGTCGAATGCTCCCACAGTCACGCTAGGCTCCCTGCTCATGAGGGTGAAGTGAATGCCATCGCCGGACTTGAGCACGTACAACCCGCGGGGCTTCGAACCGAGCATGATGATCTTGTACTTCTCATCTTCGGGGCAATCGGGGTTCGCGTCCTTGAAAACCGCCGTGTGGGCGGGATCTCCCCCAACCTCGGCCACTGCCTCTGGAGTCAGGATGATGTTGTTGGCCGTCGAGCCATTGAACTCGAACAAGCCAAGCTCAGGGCGGCGCCAGTTGATGCCGTCGTCGCTCTCGATATAGCACAGAACCCACGGGTGATCCTCGAGCGCCTGAGCCGGCGGGCCGCTGTGACGATAGTGAGCACCGTGATAATACATCCGATACACGTCCCCGTCTTTGAACATAGAGACATACCCGCAGGCATTGCCTTCCCACGGAGCGTCGGTGTTGAACACGATTTCGCGGCGCTCGGGGCGGTGCATGGACTCGATCAGATAGTCATCCACCATCAGCTCGAGCCGTCCGCCGATGTCAACCGGCTGGCTGACGACCGTGCTGGAGGCCAGACTCAGCGCGACCGCCGCAGACAGCAATACCACCGTACGTGTCATATCTGTCGCCCTCCTGTAGTGTGCTCATTGGTGCTGAACAGCCTGTAGGGGCGAGGGTCACTCGCCCCCAGACCGAGACCGCGCAGGAGCATGGCAACCGGCCACGCTAATTCTCGTGAATCCACAGCCGCCGGGCCTCCGGCGTGTCAGTGACCATCCGGTCCCTCTTCATCCACTTCGCGTGGCCGTCGAAGAAGACCACGTTGGCCCCCTCATTATGCCGGTCGGCGACGCATCCGTATGTGAAGGGCGGGCCCAAGGAGCCAAAGCAGAAGGGGCAGTAGATCCCGTTCAGGTCGCCGGGGACATACACGTACCGCGCCTTGTAGTCCAGGTCCGCCGCGTACATCTGCTCCGCCGGGTACTTGAGTTCCGGCAGGCTCTGAACCCAGGACGGCGCGCTGGTGTTCTTCGGAAGGCCTGGGCGGTAGGGCGTGTGTGGATAGGTTGCGCCGTAGCCGCAGGCGATGCGGTCATAGCCCCCATAGCCACCAGGCCCGGTCCGCGAGTTCATCGGCGAGGCGGGGCACTGGAAGATATTCTCGTTCTTGACGTACGGCTGCAGGAACTCCGGCCAGCAGGCGCTCCAGTTGTCGGCGGCCATGAACGGCAGCCGCTGGTCGTAGTCTTGGCAATACATCTGCAGTGCCAGTGCCAACTGTTTGGTGTTTGACAAACACGCCGAGGCGAGCGCCTTTTCCCGTGCCTTTGCGAACACCGGGAAAAGAATTGCCGCCAGAATCGCAATGATCGCGATTACAACGAGCAATTCAATGAGCGTGAATCCATTACCATTCCTTCGCACGATTGTTCCCCTCCTGAATTATCGAAGCTTACGCGGAACCGGCTGCCGGACTTCGTTTCTCACCTCCTTTGCGCAACATTCTCGCTGTGCCGGCATCCACAGGCAATAAAGCTTCTCCTACCCCACGAATACATCCACGCGCTTGATTTATTTCACTTCCCGTAGGCAATTTCCTTGTAGCCGATTACATTCCTCCTGGCGCGGAAACGGCGGTTGAGGCCGTCGAAGTTTGAATAGAATTATATCCCCCCGAGGAAAAATCAAGCAGTTTATGAGCGTTTCACGCCTATTGACGCAGTGTTTCTTTTTGAGCGGTAGCCCAGGCGTCCTCGCTTGTCCATGCAGGCCCTTCCGCTTCACTCAGGATAAGAAGGACGCTCGAGGCGACCCGTATGTACCCATTGGCGAGATTCTTCGCTCAGAGTGACAAGCTGAGCACTTCCCATACTCTTACGTCAGCCCCAACTCCCTCAGCCGCTCCGGCTCGCCCAGGAATATCCCGTCGGCGATAAGCCGCCGCTGGACCTTCTTCAGGTCTACGTTTCGGGGTGTCACACCGTCCAGCGCCGCGATGGCCGCAGCCGTCCCGACCGTCTGTCCGAAAACCATCATGCTGGGCCGGGCGCGCATTCCGGTTGGCTCGTGGCCGCGTCGGAGGTAGGAGGCTCCCCTGCCGCAGACCAGCAGCCCTTCGATTCCCTTGGGGAGGGTTATGGCGTAGGACACGTCAAAGCCCGACTTTTCCCCACCGTGCACGTGCTCGTGGATGTTGCGGTACAATACATCATCGGACTTACGGCCGCCGAACATGTCCTCGAGTGTGAGCGTGTAGTCTCCCTCGACGCAGGGCCCGCCGCGGAAACCCAGAAACGGCGCGTAGTACAGCAAGTACGCTTCCTCGAAGCCCTCGGCGTGCTTGCGGTAGAATCGGACGGTCTCGAACGCCTGCACACGCATCCGGGCCTCTAAGCGCGATATTTGCACTGGATTGCCCGGGTCCACCGCACCCACGCAGGCGATGTAAAATACTGCAAGTCCGCTCCCTATGCCGTGGAATGGGTTGAACTCGTTGAGCGTGTACATCCGTACGTTCGGCTCTATCTCGTGGTAGGGCCGATACTCGCCGCCCTCCCACGCTTCCCGCAATGCAGGCACAAGGATGGTGGGGGCTGAGTCCACAGGGCCCGTCTTCGCACGCCAATCCCGGTCTTCCTGGGAGATATTCACGTTCCGGTTGATGAACTCCTCGAACTTTGCGAGATCCACCCCAGCCGCGACACACAGCATGTGGGTGTCCTCGTAGAGCGTGGGCCACTGGTCGCTGTTGTGTGGAGGCCGGATGTACTCCGGCGGCGCCTCGCTGTCCGGCAGATACCGGATGATATTCGCTCCCGCGCGTGCTGCGATGTCGGCGTCGCCGGTTCCATCAACCGTCACCGTGGCGGGAATCGCCGCGCGGCCGGACTTGCATTCGACGAATATCCCCTTGACCGTATTACCCTCCATGATGGGGTCGGCGGCATAGGCCGAAAGTACCAGGTCCACGCCTGCCTCCTCCATCATCTCGCAGGCGAGATACGAGGCGATTTTGCTGTCCTCGGGATAGCGCTTTCCATCCACACGCATAGCGTGCAGGCGCTGCATGAACTCCTTAGGGATGCCGGCCAGTCCCCCGGGCAGTGTGTAGGGAGCCTCGGCATCGAGGCTGCCCATGCAAATCAGCCCCGGACCCATGTTGCCCCCGAGACTGCCGAAACGATCTATCACCACGGTCCTGGCTCCAAGCCGCGCGGCTGCGATAGCGGCAAATGTGCTTGAAAGCCCCGAGCCGGCGATGACCACATCGGCCTCATACAGCGCATGTTTGCTCCACCTGTGCTCAAGGCAGCGGCGCCCATGGCGGTGAGGTTGATGAAGTCGCGGCGGCGCATCTTCTCTGGCATGGCTCTACAGCACCCCTATCCCAGCTATTGTGCCTGGACGTCTCGTCTCCGCGGAACCGGCTGTCTCCGCGTCCACCCAATGTGTTGGTTCGGCCAGAGGGCACCGGACCAATACGAAGCGTTGTGGTAGCCGCCCTCTCGCCAGTACCGTGCTGGATGAGACTTGTACGATCCCCGCGGGCCGAATGATATCCGCCGGGTGCCCTCCGGCCACCGGACGGTCCACCGAACCCATCTCCAGTCCGCCCACTTGCGCGCGTTCTCCTCAGTGACGAAGCACAACTGGCGGCTCCACAGATCACCCGCACGGTAGGCACAGCGCTCATAGCCTACGGCCTGTCGGTAGAAAGCGGCCAGAACATGCGTCTTCCCGGGCTGAAGCGTCACGTCGAACTCCAGCACGTGCACGCCCCTTCCCTTGGGCTTCCAGAAGGTATCGTGAGGTTGGTACAGCCGCCCGTCGTACGGATCGCGCATCAGCCAGACGTTCAGGTGCCATTGCTCGAGGAGCCTGCTGTCCAGGTCGTACGCGTCGTGCGTGAACTGAGGATCGAGGAACTCCAACGCACGATCCACGTGCAGCTCCCGGTCGAAGCGGTAAAGATGCCGGAAGACCAGGAACTTCGGCACCTGGAACCCCCAGTACCGGACGCGGTCGCCGTGCCTGTCCGCGTGTGCCTCGACCAGCGCATCCAATGCTTCCATCTTCCCACGCGGCAACTGATCACTATCGCGGTCAAGCGACTCTAACTGAGCCTTCAGTTCCGGGTCCGTGGCCCCGAGTAGCTGCCAGCCCTTCTCGGCCCACTCTTCAAGGAAGGGCTTCGCCAACTCCTCGAACCCAGGGAGCGAGTACTCGAGAGTCGCGCCGTCGAGCTTGACGGCCGCACGCAGCCGGGGGTCCGGGCCGGGCAACTGCCAGATAGCCCCATACAAGGGGACGCAGATCCGCACCTGCACCGGCTCTGCGCTGCGGCTGCGGATAGACAGCTCCATCCGGATACTGGCTACCCAGCCATCCGGCTTGGGCAGCCTGATGTCAATGTCCGCTGACACCAGGCTTGCCGTTGCTGAAAGCATAATCAACGCCGCGCCCATGGCGGTGAGGTTGATGAAGTCGCGGCGGCGCATTCCGTTCGACATCGGGCATCCCTCCTCCTCGATTCACAGTGAGGTCGTCTCCCCCTCTCCAGAGACGCTCCGCAGGAGCGGCGAAGGAGAGGGGGTAGGGGGGTGAGGCCGTCGTTCGCAAGGTTCAACGGCTGCCTCACCCCCGGCCCCTCTCCCTACGGGAGAGGGGAGCAAGGCGCAGCTACGGGCACCCGCTTCGTGCCAGCACTCAATCCCCTGGACTGCGGGCGTGCCAATGAAGACGAACTGACGAAGGTCCTTGATGACACTCACTCCCTGGTACCGCGGGCGCGCCGGTGAAGACAAACTGACGAAGGTCCTTAATGACACTTACTCCCTGGTACCGCGGGCGTCCCGATGAAGACGAACTGACGAAGGTCCTTGATGACACTCACTCCCTGGTACCGCGGGCGTCCCGCCCGCGGACGCCACGCGATGAATCGCAGACCTACGGAGCTTGCCACCTGTGTGGCCCGTGCATCCAGTTGTACAGTCGCATCACGACGTCTATGTCGAGCGCCTGCGGAGGGTTCTTCATGTTGTAGTCCACGGTTGTCAAGTTGACCCCCGCCCCGCCATACTCCGCGGTCAGCTCCAGAATGCGTTGGGTGTAATCCGGAACCGAAAGGCCGGAATTGCGGGCCAGCCCGTACACGGTGCGCTTGTAGTAAGTGAGCGGCCAGAGGAGCTTGCAGTTGCCGTCGGTCTGTTCGCGGACGGACTGCATTATC
>JALGUK010000043.1 GCA_029820875.1 Candidatus Zipacnadia bacterium | reverse complement strand
TGCGGCCCACCAAATACAGCGACATCTGCGCGACCTTGGACGAACTCAAGGAAACATTCGCGGGAGACCCTGAACGGCTTTCCAGAGAGCCTGATGCCGTCCGGAGCCTGTTTGATGACATCCGCTACATGTTCGGACGCATGCACCGCAGGCTCGATGAGTACGCTCGGTTCACCGGACAGCTCCAGGGGATTGTCGTTGAGATGAAAAACGTGCCCCACGAGGACCTTCAAGGGGCGCTGGAAAAGCTCTCGGTGCTCCAGGGAACGCTTGAGGAGAACCCGGAGACGCCCAGGACAGCCCTTGAGAAGCTCAACACCCTCGCCGAGCAGGTCCGCGATATCGCCAACCACCAGGAGCAGCTTTTGCGCGACCACAAGGCACTCTGGATACGCGTTTGGAGGCTGTACCAGCAGGTCAAGGGCTACAGGAACTGGTCCGAGGAGGAGCAGGCATCGGACAAGTAAGCTGTTTCAGGCCAGTCCAAGCTCCTGAGCGATACCCTGCATGGCCTCGAGAACGGTCTGGATGTGCTCGTCAATGTCCACACCCAGCTCTTGTGCCCCCATGAAGATGTCTTCGCGGTTGACCCCCGCCGCGAATGCCTTCGCCTTGAACTTTTTCTTCACCGATGAGACCTTCACGTCCATGATGCTCTTGCTCGGCCGCACCAGCGCGACGGCGACGATGAAGCCGGTGAGCTCGTCTACGGCGAACAGCGCCTTCTCCATCGGCGTTTCGCGCGGGATGCCCAGGTACTCCGCATGAGACTTCACAGCGCGGATAAGGTGCTCGGGCCATCCGCGCTCCTTTAGGATTTCGGCGCCCTTGAGCGGGTGGTCGGGAGCATTCGGCCAGCGCTCGTAGTCAAAGTCGTGAATCAGCCCCACTATCCCCCATTCGTCCTCGTCCTCTCCGAACTTGCGCGCATACGCGCGCATGGCCGCCTCGACCGCCAGGCCGTGCTTTACCAGGTTTTCATTCTTGGTGAACTCGCGCAATAGGGCCATAGCTTCATCACGCGTCGGCATCATGAAGCAGCATCTCCTTTTCTGGTTGGTCGGATAGGGCCCGTAGGGCCATTTATTGTCGCATCACAGCCGTTCCTATCTTGGTGATGTGAACAACTCAAACAGCATCTCCCCGCTCGCATGTGCAGGCGCGCCGCCGGCGGCCGTCGGGTCCCGCTGCTCAAATCGGATTGGCACCTCATCGTATGCCAAACGACCTTCGGCATCTCGACATCGGACGCAGCAGATTGCCTCACCGCCGGTTCTGAGCATTTCCGGTTCAAGCGCGGCCTCCCACTCGCTCCAGAGGCCGTCGTAAACCATCGTCATTTTATGCCATTGCCGGCTCGCCACGCTCCACTCCACACTTTCAACCCGGCCTGCCATGCTGTAAGCAGTTGCGCGCATATTGCATGGCCCGGCCACCTCAACCGGACGCACCTGCGGGCGCGGGCCGCCGGTGTGGGCGGGGCCAATCCACTCGAGGGTTACCTGCGGCGTAGGCGCCGGGGTCTGCCAGTAGGAGCCTTCACGCCAGAGCGTGTGCAGCGTGCCATCGTAGTGAAAGAGACGGTAGCCGGGTCGGGTCGGAAAGGTGCAATGCGGAAAGGTCCCGGTCCACTGCCAGCCGGCCAGGGAGCCGGTGTTGATAACGCGCGTCCCGCCTGCGTCCCACTCGCCATTGCGATGCCAGTGCCCGGTGATTGCGGCGAGCACGCGGTGGCGGCGCATCAGTTCAAGCACCTCCGGCGCGTTACTGCCCCGCCACTTGTCGTGGAAGTCATCGCCGATGGGAAGAATGGGAATGTGGTGCGCGACCACGCAAGGCTGCGGCACGGAAAGCTCTGCATCAAGCCACTCAAGCTGCTCGCGGGTCGCGCCGGCGTCCCACACGTCTTGCTCGGGGTGGTACTGCGAGTCATCCCACAGTACGATTCGCAAGCCGTCCAGGTCCACTGACTGGCGCAACGGGCCGATAGTCTCCTGCCAGGCGGATGTGTCCTCCTCGCCCCACAAATCATGGTTTGCGGGAGAGCTGTACACGGGCACCCGCGATTGCGCTATCTGCTCGGCGTATTCGCGCAGTTCGGCGGCCGTACCGCCATGGATAACGTCTCCGGTTGCAATGATGCAGCTCGGCCAAGTAGCAAGCGCGGAAATCTCCTCAATGGCCCAGGTAAGATTCGCCCTGGCCTCAACCGGATTGATTCCAATGCCCCCGACGTGACAGTCGGTGATTTGTGCAAAAAATACGCCTTTGAAATCCGCCATTGCTTAACTCAATCCCATGCGTTATTCGCGGCTCATTTCCACGGCTTCAATATCACTTTCGCCGCGTTACCGGAAAAGAACGTTTCAAATGCCTGTTGAGCCTGGTCAAAGGAGAACGTATGACTGATAAGCTTAGGCAGCACCGGCGACCGCCGCAGTATCTTAAGCATGTCGGGGTAGTCGTTCATGTTGAAATGCCACGCGCCCAAGAGAGTCAGGCCGCGGCGGATGAACTGGCGGCTCGGCGAGATGGGAAGCTCGCCCTGGTTCTCGCCGATGAAGGCGATGCGCCCGCGCTCACACACCGAGTCCAGACAGAGCCTCTCCGCCTGGGGATTGCCGGAGCAGTCTATCGCCTTCTCGGGGCCGCGGCCGCCTGTAAGGTCACGGATTTGTTCCAACAAATCGTCCGCACCCGCATCGAGCACCTCATCAGCTCCCATCTGCCGCGCCCGCTCACGGCGCCATGGTTGAACGTCCGTGGCGAGGACCCGTGCCCCCCTGAATTTCGCGATGGCCAGCGCCCCGAGGCCCACCGGCCCCAGGCCGGTAATCAGCAGCGTGTCGAACCCGCTGACCTCAAGTCGCTTCAGTGCATCGAAGGCCGGTCCCAGGGCACAGCAGGCAAGCGACCCGATGTCATAGCTGACATCATCGGGTAGCAACGGCAACGCCATCTCGCGTGCCTTTACGTACTGCGCGAAATGGCTCTGGACCGGGGGCTTGTTGCGGCAGTAAATATAGTCCCCGCGCCAGCACATCTCGCATCGCCCACAGCCCGCCAGCGGCATGAGCACTACCCTGTCGCCAGGCTTCAACCTCGTCGCCTTATCAGTGGCCACTACTTCCCCCGAGCCTTCGTGCCCGCAAATCGGCGAAGAATGAACCTTGACGACCACCCAGTCATCCTCGGGCATCGGGTCAGGCGTATCCTCGACCCAGGCTTTCCCTTTGCCCAGTACGAGACTCCTCATCTCGTCCTCCTTGTTCAAGGCATGGCACATGGGCAGTTTTTCACCGCCGGCGTCAGCATTTCCTCCACGCGGCCCTGAGATGTGTTTTTCTGATGCAATTTTTTTTAGTTTTCAGCAGGAACTGCCGGACTCGACTCGAAGGCCATAATGCGTAGCGGGTTGCACCACTTTCGACAGTAATTGTAGATGCGGTCCGCAACCCGCACCTGGGCCGGCATTGGCCGACGGCGCGGATAGATTATAGAAGGGGTGAGTAGGATGGCAACAGCTCGGGAGATTATGACCGCGGACGTAATCACTATTGACGGTAGTGCAACGGTGGCCGAGGCGGTGACGAAGATGAAGGAGACAGGGGTCAGGGCGCTTGTGGTCGAGCGGCGCGATGCCGGCGACGCTTACGGTATCGTCACCCAGCGTGACATCGTCTACAGCGTGTTCGCGGCAGGCGAAGATGCGGCGAGCGTGAAGGTCCACGAGATCTTCAGCAAGCCGCTGCTGGTGGTCAACCCCGACCTGGACGTGAAGTACGTCGCGCGTTTGATGGCCAATTTCGGCCTCTCCCGCGCACCGGTCATCTTCGACGGTAAGGTACAGGGGATAGTATCCGTCAGCGACATCGTGAACAAGGCGATGTAGCGGCCGCGCCGCCTACAAAGGGTTAGGTGCTCTTTGCGCTGGGGGCGAGAGCAGCACCCGCTGCCAGGACGGGCTCAAAAACGCCGGGGCCGTCAATCGAATCAACGGTGCAGAGCAGCACTTCACCGTCCGAGGGAGTGTTCATGCCGCTGCGACGTGTGCAAAACAGAATACTGGTCTTCGCAGCCGTTCTTGCACCTCGAAAAGCGGCGGTGGGGAGGCTGACCACCGCCTGAAGCCGGCAACGACGCTGGACCCAGTCGCGCACGTACTGATGGCGCGCATTGGAGAAGATGCCGTCAGGGAGAATGACCGCGATTTGCCCGCCGGGTCGGGCAAGCTCGACAAAGCGTTCGAGAAAGAGAATCTCAACAGGAAAGCGGGAGAGGCGTTTGCGGTCGGCCGAGGTCAGAGCCTTTGCATCAAGCGCAGGGAGGGAGTCCTGTGCGCGTTTTCCAGGCCGACGCCAGATAGTCAGCCGCTGCAGGAGATCCTCGGCGCCCTTGTAGTTGATGCTTTCCTCGTGTCGCGAAGTCCATCCTGCACGTATAAATGAGCGCCCAGCGCATCATTCAGGCCACTTTCCTCCCAGACCCGCTGCATTGTCTCGTCCTGCTCCACGCCGAAGATGCACTCGGGAGGGGTAAACCGGCTGTGCAGGGCATGAAGCAGGAAAGCGCCGGTTCCACACGCCGGGTCCACCGTGCGCGGCGCCTCGGAGGGTATATCAGCCAGCGTGCGTACCATCTCGAACATGAACTCGACCACGCCGGAGGCCGTGAAATACTGCCCCAGGTCCCTCTTTGCATCGCGCGTTTGACCGGCAGGCCGAGAGGGCGGCATCCCCATGACAACTCCATTCAGACCTGATGGCCCGGCAGGCGGGCGCCGGTTCCTCGATGAACGTCCAGCACATCGCTAAGCCGCCGAATGCGTTGAATGACCTCTCCCAGCTCTGCTGTGTCGTGTACATGCAGCTCCATGCGGATGGATGCGGTCTGGGAGTATGGTTGGTGGGCTTCGACGCGTCCGATGTTAATCTGCAGTTCGGTGGTAATGGCGGTGATATCGCTCAGCAAGCCCGGGCGATCGAACGCCCGAATGTGGATTTCCACCGGGTAGGTCGTCTGAGGTTCAGCGGCCCACTCCAGCTTCCGAACCCGCTCGGGGGCGCGCTGCATATGCGCCTGCAGGTTCTTGCAGTCAGCTCGATGCACAGCCAGCCCACGGCTGCGCGTGATGTAACCGACGATAGGGTCCCCGGGCACCGGTGAACAGCACTTGGCGAGCGTGAATTGCACGTTGCTGACTCCCCCGACGGTAACACCAATGCCGGCCTGCGCATGTTTGCGCTCATCGGTCTCACTCAGGATGAGTTGAACTTCCGCCTCGAGTGACTCCGGCTTGGCTGGTTCCTTGCGCAGTCGCTGGACGAGATGCTCCGCATCGAACTCTCCGTATCCTATCGCAGCCAGGACATCCTCTTCGCTGGCATAGTTGCCCTTGGCCGCAACGTCCCGCAATCGTTCAAGGCTTATTTGCCGCTGTTCCTCCTGGCTGAGTCTTTGAATTTCCCGCTCCAGCAGTTCCCTCCCGCGCTGGATGTTCTCCTCACGGCGTTGCTTGCGGAAGAATTGACGGACCTTCGCCCGGGCGTGGGATGTCTTGAGGATTTTGAGCCAGTCCATGCTGGGCTTGGGCTTGCTGCCGGTGATTATCTCGCAGACGTCACCGTTGTTGAACACGTAATCCAGCGAGGTCATCTTGCCATTGACTTTCGCCCCGATGCACCGATGGCCGACCATCGTATGAATCCGGTAAGCGAAGTCGAGGGGGCCGGAGCCGGCTGGAAGGTCAATGACGTCGCCCTGCGGAGTGAATACGAAGACCTCGTCCTGGAAAAGGTCAAGCTTTACCGACTCGAGAAACTCGTGCGAATCCTTCAGGTCTGTCTCCAGCTCCACAAGCTGCCTCAGCCACGCCATCTTCTTGTCGAACTCGGTTTCGGTGCCGCCTTCCTTGTAACGCCAGTGTGCCGCAATCCCATACTCGGCGGTCCGGTGCATGTCCCATGTGCGGATTTGCACCTCCATCGTCCGCCCTTCGCCGGTAAGGACCTTCGTATGCAGTGACTGATACCGATTGGGCTTGGGCTTGGCGATGTAATCGGTAAACATCCCCGGCAGCGGAATCCACAGGTCGTGGACGATGCCCAGGACGGTATAGCAATCCTCGACCGTGTGTACCAGGACACGGATGGCCGTCAGGTCGAAGATCTGCTCGAGGCTGAGCCCCTCGCGCTTCATCTTGTCGTAAATGCTGTAAAAATGTTTCGGACGCCCTTGAACCTCCGCCTTGATGCCCTTTTGCTTGAAGACTTCGTTAAGGTGTGCGATGATGCGCCTTACGTCTTCCTCGCGCGCCTCGCGACTCTCCACAACACGGCTTGCAATCTCCTCGTAGGCCTCCGGCTCCAGGTAACGCAGGCAAAGGTCCTCGAGCTGCCATTTGAGGTGCCAGATGCCCAGGCGGTGGGCCAAAGGAGCAAATATCTGAAGGGTCTCCGTTGCAATCTCCCTTTGCCGCTCTCGGTCGAAAACGTCAAGTGTCTGCATGTTGTGCAGACGGTCGGCCAGCTTGATAATAATGACCCGCAGGTCCTCGGCCATCGCCAGGAGCATTTTGCGGAGGTTCTCCGCTTGCTCCTCCTGTTTGGAGCGGAAGTCAATCCGCGTCAGCTTGGTGACACCCTCCACCAAGCGCGCGATTTCAGTGTTGAACGTTTCGGCAAGCTCCTCCCGGGTAACACCGCAGTCCTCTATGGTGTCGTGCAGCAGACCGGCGGCTACGGAACTGTAGTCGGTCTGAACGTCGGTGAGGATATCAGCGACAGCAAGGGGATGGACCACATAGGGTTCGCCGGTGAGGCGCTTCTGGCCGTCATGCGCGTGGACAGCAAAGTCATACGCACGGCGGACAAGTTCCACATCCGCCCGAGGGTCGTGGGCTTTGACTTTTCTAAGAACCGTCTCAATGCTCATCGCCGCAAGCCCATTAAGGGGCCTCCTGTCTTTGATCTGATTTTAGCACTGAGGGCCTGTCAGTGTCAACAAAGATGATAGATGGGGCGAAGAGCCTCGGTTAGCCTTCACGCGGAGGAGGAACAGAAAGGTCCCGAGAAGAAGGCAATATGCCCTTGTACAGGGAATTAACATGGGCGTCTTGCACCTGCCCATTCAAGGGTATCGGTCGGTGAAACGGAACAAACATTGCTACCTACTCGCACGCTGGAGCGTTGTTATGAAAACCGAGCGCCTGCGTTTGTGGCAGGTGCGATAACAACGTGAAAAAGGACTTCGCGGATGATGTTTAGCAGGGCTTTGCTGGTGACGGCAATCATTCTCACGCTCAACCGAGCGCCGTTGAGTGCCGCGGAGGGCGCCTATGGTGACGCTGCGGGGCACCAAGTGCCGGCAATGACCGTCCTCGGCACGAACGAATTGCAACAGAGGGCGGCGGCTCTGCTCGAGAAGCTCACAACGGGCCGGCCTACGCGGATAGTGGCGCTGGGTGATTCGCTTACTTACGGCATGGAGCTGGCTGAGCCATCGCGTGACACATTTGTTGAGGTTTTCGCTGAGGCCCTTCGGAGTCGGTTCAATAACCCCGACATTGCTCTGCTGCGTCGGGGCATCCCGGGCGAGACCGCCGAACAGGCGCTCCGAAGGCTGGTTAAGGATGTGCTGTGGGCGGAGCCGGATCTGGTCATCGTGCAGTACGGCGGAAATGACTTCCAGGCCGGTACTTCACCCGAACAATACGAGCGGGATCTGTTGGCGATTGGGCGAAGAACCCTTGAGGAGACCCATGGGTGCCTAATCCTTTGCGCCCATCCCATGGCTGAGCCCACGACGTTCAACTCACCGTTCGTCGCAGCAGCCAAGCGTGCGGCCGAGGCGCTCGGTTGTCCTGTAGCCGACCTGGATTCAGCGATACGGCACAGCAATCTCGGCCCACGTGGCCCGTTTCCCTATTACAGGCACCCGAGCGCTTACGTACACGCCGTGATGGCACGGGAGCTCTATGCAGCTTTTGACCGGCTGGTCGGCGTGGAGCCTCGGCTGAAGGTGCAGCTTGCCGAGGGACATGGACTATGCGGGCCAGACAGCACAACGACGATTGTCCTGCGGCTCACCAACCTCACCCAAGACCCCGTGCAAGGCCGATGGCACATCCTCGTGGATACGTTCTCCCTAACCGGCAATTTCCGCCTCGCGCCGAACGCTGAGCAGAGGATTCAGGTACCGATACCCACACCGAGGCTCCTGCATGGTGCGCGGTCCATTCAGTATCGGCTGTTTGCAACCGCACAGAGCACCGATTACGGCGCCTATGCCCTCAAGTGGCTCACCTTTGCACCTGCAATCCGCCCGCGGAAATTGTCCCTTGCGCCCACAAAAACACGCGAAGGTGAGCGCATCTGGAGCAATTTCATCGGACCCGGCGGCCTTACAATTGGCCGGGACCGCTGGCGAGGGCCGTGGGACCTATCAGCGAGCTTTGGTGCGAGGTGGACCGACCGGGAGCTGACTATCGAAGTCCGCGTTACCGATGATGATGTCTCACCCGGGCCGCCACAAAACCCGCCGGAGGGCGACGGTGTTGAGTTCTATCTGGATCTGAGGCCTCCCTCCATTGAGGGCAGGCCAGTGTACGATGAAAGCGTCTTAGTCATCCGTGTTCTCGCACCGGGTCCACAGCCCGGCCGGGCAATCTGGTCCACGCTCGACCAAGCACCGCCGGACATTAATGAACTTGCGCTTCTAAGCCGCCGTGATGATGGCGGCTACCGGGTCCGTTTGAGCGTTCCGAACGGGTTCATAACGCGACGAGCGGGCGCGGACATACGGGGAATCGGCCTGGACGTGGGCGTCAACGATGCGGATGATGGAGGGCGACGCAAGACGCAGATTATGTGGTGCGGAACCGCGGACAATTGGCTGGATCCGTCGCGTTTCGGCTACTTGCTAAGAGACGGTCAGGCCGGGGGGTTGCACTGGACAATACGTTAGGATACCCCTCCCCGGGGCTGCGCTGCTCATGCGGAAGACTGGACTTTCATATACTGTGAAAGCCCTACCATCTCAAAGACTTTCGTGTAGTGGTCACTCAGGCCGGCTGCCACGATCTGGTGGCCGCTCTCGAGTGCCTCCATCACAAGGCTGATAAGGACCGCTATCCCGCCGCTGTTGATGTATCCTACGTTGGTAAAGTCGAAAACAATGGTGCGGGGGCGGTCGGCAGCGGCCTCCTCGTAGGCGCTGTGCAGGGCATCCTCGGACTCGGTAGTCACATCGCCGTACAGGCGAATGACAGATTGCTCGTCCTCGGTGTGGACTTGTGCACGTACCGCAGTATCACCCATGAGCTCCTCCTTATGTGCTAAAGAGCAATCGTACCGCAGCGCCGCCGTTGTTGGCCTCACCGTACTCCACGCGGTCGGCCAGCCTCTCCATCAGGTAAATGCCCCAACCACGCCCTCTCGAATCACCGCTGATAGCTGCGTGGATGTTCGGCTGGTCAGTCGAGGGCTTAAAACCCGTGCCACTGTCACTGACAACAATAACCAGCTCAGCGCCGGCGGCCTCAATGGTGACATCCACGAAGGCATCCGGCCGGAACTGATTGCCGTGCTCGGCAGCGTTAACGCACGCCTCGGCCACAACGGTACGAACATCATCAATGCGCTGCGGCCGGAACCCCATGCTATGAGCCACAGCAGCGGCCGCCGCCATCGCCGCCTTCTCCGCACCGAGTTCACTGGGCAGATGCAGCATTATCGGTCTGCCTTGCCATTGTGTCTGCCCACTGGACACCGCTCTGGCCGCCGTGTCGGTGGCCTGGAGCGCCACCAGTGTCATATCGTCGCTTTGCAGCGCGTTTTGTTGAAAACCTCGGGCCTCTTGCACCAGCAGCGCAACAGCATCCCGGGGCTGGAAACGACTGGCGCGGCCTATGGCCTCCTCAAGGCGAGGGAATCCGTAGAGCGTTCCAGTCGGGTCCTGCGCCTCAACTATCCCATCCGAATATATGTAAACCTGGTCGCCCTTTTCGAGGACAACCCTGTGTTCCTCGTATTGTTCGTCAGACACCGCGCCCAGCGGGAGTCTGGAACCGTCAAGGAATGTGACCTGCTCGTTGCGGCGGGAGTAATGATAAGGGTAGTTGTGGCCGGCGTTGCTATAAACAATCTGGCTCCTGGCGGGGTCGTAAATGCAATAGAAGCAAGTCATCATCTGGTGCTTCCTACCCAGTCCCCGAAGAAGCCGATTCAGCGCGTTCATCACGGCGATGGTTGAGGGATCGCGTTCGATCTGGTTGTACAGACAGCTTTTGACCATCAGCATCAGCAGCGCGGCCTGCAGGCCCTTACCGGTAACATCCCCAAGGACGATTGCGAGCTGCCCATCGGGAAGCTCGAGGAAATCGTAGTAGTCCCCTCCGACCTCCCGCGCCGGGATGCAGACGCCGGATACATTCAATCCCGGCACATCCGGGTCCTGCTGTGGCAGCAAACGCATTTGCGTGTCATGAGCCATTCGCATCTCCTGCAAGAGGCGTTCCCGTTCGGCTACAATCCGCTGGCGTGCTCTGGACTCAGCCTCGAGCTGACGGAACACCTCCGGCAGGTCCGTGTAAAGGTAAACGCACTTCTTGCAGTACGTCTGCCCGAAGAGGCGTATCACACAGTGGGCGCAAAGGCTCTTGTCGCAACTGTCACAAGCAGCGACCGCAGGTCGGTCCGGGTGGAATGCGCAAACGGGGGCCTCCCGCGCAGTCGGTGCCAGGAAATCAGCCGTGTCCTTGACAGGCTCAAGAGGAACGCCGCAAGCCCAGCAGGTGACATCCGTATCGAAGCACTCGGTTCCGCACCGAGGGCATCGCCGTCTCCTACTTTGTGTCGTCACGGTCTTCCTCCGCACTGCCAGTTGGCCACTCCTTCGGCAACCGCACGTAGAACGTCGAGCCCTTCCCCGGCGCGCTCTCGGCCCAGAGCTTACCCCCATGAGCCTCGGTCAGCCTTCGCGCGAGGTGAAGTCCGACTCCTGTCCCGCGGGCGATATACCGTGATGATGCGGCGCGTTCAAACTTGTCGAACACCCGCTCGAGCTCCTCCGCGGTCATCCCTACACCGGTATCCGCTACGCTCAGTACCACGCTTCCGTCCTCCGCCCAGGCCGACACCGTAATGTCACCCCCGAGGGGGCAATACTTGATGGCGTTCTGCACGAGGTTGTTGATAATCGAATCCAGCTTGTCACGATCCGCACTGACTGCGAGGCTGTCATCCTCAACGTTCAAGTAAAGCCGGTGGATCGGCCGCTGTTTCAACCGGAAACGCTGGATTATCCGTTCCAGGAAGGGGCGCAATGGAATCCTGGAGGGCTGTATCTCCAGGGGGCGCCCGCTTTCGAGGCGCCCCAAGTCCAGCAGATCGCGAGTAAGTCGAATCATCCGGTTACACTCTCGCGCAATCACCCGCAGACAGTGGTTACGTTTCTTAGCATCGTCTTGGTCCCCTTTGTTGGACAGCAAAGCGACCGTGTACCCGTGGATCAATGTAAGGGGATTATTCAATTCGTGGGCGACATAGGAAATGAAGTCGTTCTTCAGCCTGCCGAGCTCGAGCAGGCGGCTGTTTTGGACGGCGGTCGCCGTCTGTCTCGCAACGGCACCGAGCACCGCAAGATTCTCCTCGGTGAACGATTCACCCGAGATTCTCGGTCCCAAAAGCATCCCGCCGAAGACTTGCTGCTCATCAGCAATGGGAACCCAGACCTCCCCGAATTCCTCCAGCGGCCCTCTGTCATCGCTCCCCAACACTACCGGTCCTCGATGCTGGTTAAGCCAGACGCCGTAATCCGCCAGGCGTTTCTCAATGGACTCCGCCGCGCGTTTCGCCTCAGGGCCGCGGCTGGCGACTGTACGCCAAACGTCACGGTCCTCCCCCACGTCATGCACCAGTCCCACAGCCCCTTCAAGCCCGAAACGCCCCATCAGCACAGCCAGAACCGCGTCAATGATGCCCGGGAGGTCTTCACCCGCCTGGACCTCGGCGAGAGTCTCCACCAAGGTCTCAAGCTGAAAAACCTGGCGCTCCAGCTCCCACAGTTGCTTCCTGAGAATCTCGGTTCCCTCGTGCTCGGACGTATCTGACATACCGTACCACAACCATTCGTTACGCTATTACATCCTCTGCCGCGTCTGAGCCTCTCCAGTCGTGATACGCTTGACCAGCAGGACCAGTTCCTCAAGCTCGAACGGCTTTGTGATGTAAAAATCTATCCCGGAGGCCCAACTCCTGGCCATGGTATTAGGGTTGTCAATGGCCGTCAGCATCACGACAGGGACGTCCCTGGTCGTGGGACTCTTCCGCAACGCCGCAAGGGTTGCGTTCCCGTCCAGGATGGGCATCGCGATGTCGAGCAGAATCAGGTCGGGGCGCCGGGCATGAGCTGCCAGCAGCCCCTCGGCACCGTTTAGCGCGGTCTCGACGTCGAAGCCCTCTTCAGTCAACCGCAACTTCAGGAGATCGCAAAGCTCATGTTCATCATCTATTACCAATACGCGCATGCTCAATATGATTCATCCTCTCACGACCAACGATTGCAGCGTACAAGGAAGCACATCCCTCACTGGCAACATATAAATACCTGTAAGGTGCTTCACCGTCGTCTGCCTGTTTCCCTTCCGCCCGGCGAACGGGTGCGAACGCTTACTCCCGCTCAGCCCCCAACTGAATAGTTATCCAAAATATGCGGAATTCAAACGTGATGGCAGTCTCCCGCTTAGTCCGCCGCGGGCGGATATTCGCCGCACAGCAGTCGAACAGGCGCCTCGTCCTCTTCGATCGGCGGGAAACGCTCGTGTTTTTCCAAGAAGAAGTTGTCGGTTTTATCATCACAGACGCTCGAGACCTCGCCGCTGAGCGCCGGCCCTTTGCCCTCCTCGCCCCAGAACTGGTGGATGGTTCGCGGTGGCAGGCAAATGCTTTCACCAGGCTCGATTCGCAGTGTCTCGCCGGGTTTGACCGTCCTTAGGATGCCGCTGACCGAGAGCGTGAACTCCTCGTCCGACTGCCTGTTGTCCGGGCCGGCCTTCCAGACGGTGATGAGGATGTTGCCGCCGCCTCGATTGATGATGTCCTCCATCTTGGAAACATGGAAATGCAGCGGCGCGCGCTGACCCTCCGGGTTGTAAATCGCCTTTTCCGCATACACCTTCGGATAGCGGCTGTCACCGTAACGCCCGTTGCGGAGGGTGAACAGTGTCCGACCGATGCGGGGAAAATCTCCGCTGCCGAAGTCGGTCACATCCCAACCCAACATGCACTGCCTGATTTCGTCGGCCTCGTGTCCCACCTCGCGCCACTTCTCCGGCGCCCAAAAAGCGTAAGGTGGAAGCTTGAGGTGCATCTTTTCAAAGAACGCGGCGGCTTCCTCAATGGCTGCATTTATCTCCGACCGCTTCATTGGACACCTCCGGATGAGATTGAGAGCGTTACCACTTCCAACGCATCAAATGCACGCCTGACCCGAAGTAGATGCCGGTATCGGTGATGGCCCAGCCGCAGTTAATCGGCCTATCCGGCCGCGCGAATTGCTTAATCTCGTATGTGCCCGGGTCAATCGTAAAGATACACTGACTGGTGAGGCCGTAGATAAGGCCGTCCTTCCAAAGCCCGAGCGAAATCTCACGCGCACGGCCAAGAGCAATGTCCGCCTGGTGAACGACCTCGCCTGGTGAACGACCTTGCCTTCGGCCACGTCGTACACCACCAGCGTGTCCCCGCTTAAGATAGCGAAGACCTTCCCACGCGCCTGCGCGATGGAAATCACCGAGCCGCGGCCGGGAATCGGAACGATGTCCACCACCTTTTCCCTCTTGACAGGGTCCCACGCGAAAAGATGCGCGTCCGTTTCGGTCGGGTGGGACCCTCCTCCGCCCGCTACGCTGCTTCCGCCGAAGATCAGGCCGCTGGTCGGCTCTCGGCTCCTGGACCAGTGCGACGATGGACTGGTTCGGAATCAGGTTGCGATAGTTCTCGACTACCTTGTTCTCCCTGGGATCATAGATTCCCAGCGCTCCCCCGAGCTGGCCGTAAGGAGGCAAGCTGCCGATGTAGAGTCGCCCGTCGCTGCCGACGAGCATTGCCCGCGGGCGAAGATGCCCGTCCCCGATTCGGCCGAAGCCATAAGGGTTCTTGTCCGGCGTGGTCCCGTAATCCCAGGGCTTGTCGGGGTCATAGATTGAGAGCCACGAGCCCGGGTAAGCACATAGGTAGAGCTTGCCGCCCATGTGGGCGAACGAGTAGATTTCACCGCCGACGCCGCAGGGGTTGCCGGGATTGGCAAGCTGCCCGCTTCTCGGGTCATACCAGAAAAGCTCAAGCGGCATCGCGGTGCTGCCGTAGATAACTCCATCCGGCCCTTCGCCGACCACGAACACCGCCGAACCGGCCCCCCGGTATTCAAATGTCTTCGTTACGTTCTCGCGGGTGGCCGGGTCGTACAGCGTGTACCTGCCCTCGAGGGTCGCGCTCTTGAGTATGCGCCCGTCCTTGAGGACCTGCGGAGGCCCGGAGGCAGCTTCGTCAGCAGCAATCTCAACGGCCTTTCCGTCAAGCAGGCGGTAAGTATGCCGCCCGAGTTTTCCGTAAGCATGGCCGTCAGCGCCGTTCCAGACCTTGCCACAGCCCTGGATTATGTGCTCATGGGGGATTGCAAGCCTTCGCTCGCCGGTCTGAGGGTTGTAAGCAACGATGCTCCCCCGCGCAAAGCCGATGCCGGTGTAAATCCAGCCGTTCTTGCCCGTAGCCACGAACCTCGCGTACTGCTCGGTGGGGTCCATGCGGCCCAGGTCCGCCATCTTACCGGTTCGCGGCTCGTAAGAAATCAGCTTCGCGTTCGGGTAGGTGCACCCGTAGAGCTTACCGTCCTTGCCGATGGTGTACATCCAGATATAGGTCTCGGTCTCGGATGGTCTGCCGACGACCTGGATGCCCTCGTCGAGCCGGGCAGGGTCGAATCGCAGAATCAGGCCGCCGCCCCAGGTGCCGAGGTAAATCTTCTTGTCGGGGCCGACGATGAATGCCCACGCCCCCGGGCCCTTGGGGGCATTAAACTGCCTGGCCTCGCCGGTCTGGGGATCCACCTGCACCAGGAAGAGGGGGGCGCCATCCTGGTTGAAGTTGAAGTACAGCTTCGTAGTCTCGCCGTGCTCGTCAGGCCCGACGATGTAACCCATTAACCCGGCTTTCGTCACCGGAATTCCGAGGTCCTCGAACTCGGCACCTGTCGGGACCGTCGCAGTCAAGACAAGCACTCCCGCGACGAATGTCACCAATGCGACGCCGTTGACTCGCACTTCCCTCACCCCCGTGTAAACCGGCCATCAGTCTTCTTCTACACCGACTTCGCTCAGGCCTTCTTCACGAAGGGCAACCGGCGGAAGCCGCCGAAATAGCGGTTCAGCAAATCACTTCGGCGACGAATCCGGGAGATGGTGTAACATGAAAGGGCTGCTGCAGTCGGCACTGTGCTTGACAGTCATCGTAGCAATCTCCTGCGCGGTATCCGCCCAGGACTATGCTGGCACCGGATGTATGGGCCTTGCGGGTGACCAACCCCCACAATGCCCGGTTCAAGCTCTGCGTACGGGTCTACTTCAACCCCAACCGCCGGCCGTGGTGGGGAGATACGTTTTACCTGGCACGCGGCGGCGGCAGGGAAAAGGCGCCGCCGAAGGAAGAGTGGCTTGCGCCCGGCGAGAGCAGCGATTGGGTGGACATCGGGCCACACATGAGCGCTCGGCCGACTTTCGGAGGTTCGCCAAACTATCTGTCACCGGTGTTTTTGGGCGCAATGTACGATGGGAGCTACTC
>JALGUK010000042.1 GCA_029820875.1 Candidatus Zipacnadia bacterium | reverse complement strand
ATGGGTTGGCCTCGCACGCGCCACTATTACCAGCGGATACGTCAGGCATTACAGAGGCTACTTGGTCTTAGCATTGAGGCTGACAAAGCTTTCTGGGACCATCGCCACCAGCGTTACGTCACGGTAGGATTCAACTTAATCGAGTCCTTTGCACTATACGATGAAGCACCCGGCAGAAAGCGCGCGGGCCAGGAGACGCTTCCACTCAGTTGTGTTACGTGGACGGAGGTTATCTGGCGTTCGCTGCAAGTGGGCTATCTCAAGAAGCTTGATACGGCCTTCTACTTCAGCCTCAGGAGCGGGATTGCCCGGCGGCTGTTCCGTTACTTGGACAAGCAGCGGTTCACCGGGAAGCATACATTCCAGATTGACCTGCAGACGATAGCGTTTGACAAGGTAGGGCTGACCCGGCGACCGTACTACCCATCCCAGCTCAAGCAGAAGCTGGAAGCGGCACACCAGGAACTCATCGAAGCAGGGTTTCTCCAAGGCGTCGAATACGCTGGTGCCGCGGGCGATGTCACCGTTTGCTATCGCTTCGGACGCCCGCCGCGGCGAATCCAGGAGCCGGCTAAGCACCTGGTGGCGGAGCTGGAGGCAGCAGGTGTTTCCCCCACGATGGCCAAGCAGCTTGTACGCGATCACGACGAGGATGTGATCCTCCGCCAGCTCGCCTACCTCCCATACCGTTCAGCGAAGGACCCAGCGGCAGTACTGGTCAAGTCCATCGTGGAGGACTGGGCACAGCCGGCAGCCCATCGCCAGGCGCAAGAGCAAAGGGAAGATCCCCGGACTGTTGCCGAGATCCTCGCGGAGTTGCCTAAGAGAGAGGCGAAGCGACTACTAGCCAAGGCGGAGAAAACCATCGCGCAGGAGTATGAGGTCATCGCTCTTCTGCCCAAGGACGGGGCGACGTACCAGGGGATGCTGAAGACGGAGTTACTCCGACTGCTAGAGCAAAAGCACGACTGAGCAGAATACCCACAATTGAGGGAGGAACTGGTGAGCGATTGCTATTGCTCTGATAACGGGCGGCCTTCCTGGGACCCGGTGGTACTTTTCAAAGTTGTGTCCCTGCAATTTCTCTATGACCTTTCCGACCGCCAGATCGAAGGCCAGGGCGACCTGAATCACCAGAAGCTGAAACAGCGCGGCCAGCGCTCGAGCATTATCATCAAGAAGAATCGCACCGACGCAGACATTATCGGGCAAGCGGATCCCAAAAGCCAACGCGAGAGACCAAGCATCGAGCGTAAGTTTGCCGAGCAGAAGAAATATCACGGCCTGCGGAAGGCAGGATATTGGGGTCTGGCGAAGGCGACAATCCAGGCGCTGCTCACTTGCCTGGTGGTCAAGTGCAAGCGGATGGCCAGGCTCTTGGGCAGCCCGCCGCCTCGGCAAAAGGCCTCATTGTCCCTGGCGGGCGCGTGAAGGAGGTGAGAGAGGGCAAGAAGAAACAAGTAAGCCTCTGAAGGTATTCCAAGACTAAGGACAGGGGCTCAACGGACGCAAGACACGACCGGACGTTGACGCTTGAATCCCGCAAAAGACACAAGTCGTTCCTGCCACAACTCCAAGACGCACCTCTGCTTGTGCAGAGGTATCTTTGGCAACAGTCTCAATTGGTCCCGATAAGTCAGCAAACGCCGAGGTCTTGACAAGCACAAACAAGGATGATAGAATCCTCAGGCAATAGCTGCCATTGCAGCAATGGCAAACCGAGGTGCTTCTGGTGGACCTCGCTACTGTGGCTGAACAAGTCCATCGCGAGCTACGCTCTCTCATCTTGCGCGGAGAGTTCCAACCGGGCACTCAGCTTGCGCAGCGTCCGCTCGCTAAGCGCCTGGGAGTCAGCCCTACGCCCGTTGTCGAGGCGCTCCGGTGGCTTGAGCGAGACGGCCTTGTCGTACGCGTACCCAAGTGGGGCGCCTTTGTGAAGGAGTGGACGCCAGAGGAGGTCCGCGAGGCTTTCCTGCTGCGGCGTGTGCTTGAGTGCGAGGCCGTGCCGCTTTTTGTGCGACATGCCAAAGCGGACGACAGGCAGCGGCTGCGGGAGCTCAATGAGACCTTCAACTCCCTTTCGGCAGCAGGTGACGGGGCGACAGCCGCCGTTGTGGATCACGAGGTGCACGCGCAGGTTCTGCGCGGCGCGCGCCTTCCGCTCTTCGAGCGCGCCTTGGAGCGCTCGATGGCTGCGATCCTCACTATCAGTGCGGCCCATCGGTTCCTGACCAGCGAGACGACGGCGGGGGAGGTGGGCCTGCACGACGAGATGGTCGAGGCGCTGCTGGGTGAGGATGTTGGTAGGGCTCAACGCTTGGTTCGCGAGCACATTGAGGATGCCATGGCGAAGTTTGACCGTCGGATGGCCCGACTGGCGGCCGAGCCCAACCAGATGCGGCCGGTCGCCGCGGTGTCGTAGAGAGCGCTCCTTGCAATGGAGGTCGGGCGCTTTGGGTAGGGTCCTCATCTTGGCGTGGGCATTGGCTGTCCCGTGGGCGATCATCCCGGCACCGCTCTCGCTGGCCGTCACGTCCGCCGCGGAACTCGAGGTCGCGGACGACTTCAGCGCCTATCCCAACGGCAGCGACGGCTCCCCCACCTGGCAGCCGCAGACCGATACCTGGGTTGTCCGCGATGGGGTCTACGAGCAGACAGATAGCACCCTCGACGGGACCGTCTCCTACCTGCGCAAGCCGGTATTCGGCGATGTGGCCGTCTCGGTCCGCTTCAAGATTCTGAATGATGAGGGCGGAGTCAAGGCCGCGGGGATCGTATTCCGCTCGGCGAGTTCGCTCAGGGAATACTGGGCGCACTTCGACGCCGCCAACCAGCAACTTCTGCTCCAGCGCCAGACGGAGCCGACCGTTGGCTCTGAGCGAGACATCGCTCGGGTCCCGCTTGCCATCTCCACCGATGAGTGGCATGAGGCGCGCGTGACGTGCGAGGGCCCCCGCATCGCGATCAGCCTCGACGACAGGCTGGTGCTCGAGGCCCAGGATGAGACCTTCCTCGCCGGGAAGGTGGGGCTGCGCGCGGGGCAGGGCCACGTCCTCTTCGACGACTTCACGGTCTCCGGCACGTCCGCGACACTCGACACGCCCTGGGAGATGATCAGCTTGCAGCGTAAATACCAGGTTATCTGTGAAGATGCAGGAGCCGGCGGCTACGAGGCGTTCCCGGACGTGGTAAGACTCCAAAACGGCGACCTGCTTTGTGTCTTCTATGCCGGCTACGCCCACGTTTCCCATCCCAACGAGGCTCTCCCGAAAGGTGCGCGCGTGTGCAGTGTCCGCTCCACCGATAGCGGGAAGACATGGGGGCCGCCGCAAATCGTCGCGGACACTCCCTGGGACGACCGCGACCCATCGATCTGCCAGCTCGCCGACGGCACGGTCATCGTGAACTGGTTCACTTACTACGCCGGCGGCCCAAGCGCAAGGCCTGGCAACCCCAATCCCTACAAGGAGATATGGCTTTCGCGCTCCACGGACAACGGCCACACATGGTCTGAGCCGGAGCTGATTGAATCCACTGCGAATGACAATTGGGCTTGCTCCACGCCCATTCGGCAGATGCCGGACGGGACGCTGACTATGCCTATCTATCGGGAATTCCTCAACCCTCTGCGGACGTGGTCGGCGGTGATCTTCTCGGAGGACAACGGGAAGACGTGGAGCGACCCGTGCATGGTGGACCCGGACAACGACGACAATGACGAGCCGGACATCGTGCGGCTGCCCGATGGTGACCTGCTGTGCATCATGCGCACCAACGTCGGCGAGCACACGATGTGGAAGTCCATCTCCCACGATGGCGGCAAGACGTGGAGCAAGAGCGAGCCCATCGGCTTCTTCGGGCAGGCCCCTTACCTGCTGCTGACCTTGGAGAACATCCTGCTGCTGGCCCACCGCAATCCCGGCACCTCAGTGCACTACAGCCTCGACTTCGGCAAGACCTGGAGCGAGAACGTGCAGATAGACACCGTGGGCGGGGCGTACCCGAGCATGGTGGAGATGCCGGACGGGCGGATCCTCGTGGTCTACTACGAGGAGGGGGAGGGCTCGTCCATCCGCGCCCAGTTCTTCCGGGCGACGAAGGAGGGGATACAGTTCGATGAGTAGACGGGTCGGGCGCGGCGCCCTGCCGCGAATGCACGGGGCAACGAATGTAACGGGAGGGTCACAAATGGCGCACCAAAGAGGACGCAGAGTCGGTTTCACTTTGATCGAACTGCTGGTGGTGATCGCGATCATCGCGATCCTCGCAGCGATTCTCTTCCCGGTGTTTGCCAAGGCGAGGGAGAAGGCCCGCGAGTCTTCCTGCTTGTCGAATGCCAAGCAGCTTGGTCTGGCGTTCATGATGTACATACAGGACTATGACTCCAGATTCCCGCTTCCTGAGAAAGATGGTGCTGGAGTGTCGTGGGCCAGGCGTATCATGCCCTACGTCAAGAACACAGGCATTTTTGCGTGCCCGAGCGACGCCCATACCCCTGAGGGGCCTCCGAACCCAGATGGGATTAAGTATCTATGCAGCTATGGCTACAACTACTGGATGGGCCATGATTACGTGGGCGGCTGGGTACTACGCCTGCGCTCCGAGGCGGATATCGAGTACCCGGCGAATACGGTCATGACATTTGAGTCTAAGGACTGGCTTGCGGGCACTGGGTACGGCTACGACACCCTGCAGCAACCCGAATGGGCGAGCGGCTTCTACTGGGATGCCGCCACCAAGCGCGGCTCTTGCCCGGGGCGGCACAACGGGCTAGACAACCTGAGCTTCTGTGATGGCCATGCCAAGGGCGTCAACACGCAACCGGTCCGCGACGGCGCTGGCTTTGCCTACTCGGTATCGGGCGTTACCTTCCGGCCCTAGTAAAGCCCGCGACCGGCTAGTTCGCGCTGTGTGCGCCAGTGTGGCCGGACGCGGAAACTACTTCATGACCGCGGACAAGTATCGCGCCCTCTCGGCAAACCACTTTGCGTGAGGCGCCGAGGGCGTCGGCATGTTCAACATGTATGGTCAACTTATGGAGCACTCCAGGCGATCTACTCCCTCCTGGCTTTGGGGGTGTCGCGTATGCCGGGGGTCGGCACTACCAGTACGGCCGTGGCACATCCGGCAGCGTCAGAGACGGAACTGGTTCCCACTCTGCCCTCCTCCAATGCGCCCTTTGCCATGGTGCGCCTTCCGACCACAGGCGATCTGCTCGTGATATGGTGTAACAATCCTACGGTTCGAACACCCTTGAGCTCGGCCATCTCCCCCGATGACGGCAAGCCCTGGGAGCATTTCGCAATATTGGGGAGGACCCCAACCAGCGTTACAGTTACCCGAGCGTTTTCTTCATCGAGAACGGCACCATTGCCCTAGTCAACTACTTCACGAATGACACAATACACCTGGCTCGCATCGGCGTAGACTGGTTCTACGGCAAATAGGAGAATGGGGACAGGCACCGGTTGCTTCTTGAGGCCCCGAAAGGATGAATCCCGTGAAGTTCCTCATTGTTGGTCTTGGCTCTATGGGGAAACGGCGTGTGCGCAACCTACTGGCACTGGGTGAGCGAGACATCGTAGGGTTTGATCCCCGCGCCGATCGCACAGACGAGGCTCAGCGGCTCTACGGCGTCGCTACCGTGGACTCCTTCGAGGCCGGTATGAACGCCGATCCCGACGTGGTCGTTATTTCCTCTCCGCCTCATCTGCACATAGACTACGCGCTCACTGCGGTGGCGGCGGGCAAGCACTTTTTCACCGAAGTCAACTGTCCGGCTAAGGCCTCGGCCCTCGACCCGTTGATTGAGGCGTGCCGAGCGGCCGACGTTGTGGGAGCGCCCAGTTGCACCCTTCGGTATCATCCGGCTCTGAAGAAGATCAAAGAGCTGGTTGACGGTGGCGCCATCGGCAAGGCGTTGACATGCACCTATTATTCCGGCAATTACCTGCCCAACTGGCACCCGTGGGAGGACTATCGCGACTTCTATGTAGCCAAGCGCGATACGGGCGGTGGGCGCGATCAGGTAGCGTTCGAGTTGGAGCCGATTCGCTGGATCATGGGCGAGGTCCGCACTGTTAGTGCGATGGCCAGCAAGCTTTCCTCGCTGGACATTGACGCCTTTGATGTGTATCAAATTCTCCTTGGATTCGAAAGCGGCGCTCTGGGACACCTGCTCATGGATCTTCTTCAGCAGCCTCCTGATCGCACCTTTCGGGTGGTGAGTGAGGAGGGTATGCTCTGGTGGGATTGGCGGGAGTGGCGGGTGTGGATGTACGTGGCAAAAGACAACGTATGGCGCGAGTTCACCGACGGCCTGGGGCTGGCGGGCTGGACGGCCGAACAGATATATGTGGACGAGGTCGCCCACTTCTTGGCCGCTGTCAGAGGGGAGGCGCAATATCCCAGCAGTTTCGAGGAGGAGAGGCGGATCCTGGAGATTCTTTTCGCCGCCGAAGAGAGTGCCGCCACGGGCAGGCGCATCGAATTGCCCCGCGAGTAGATACTCAAGGGAGGTTTCCACACGATGATGCAGAGAATGCCGTTGATTAGCGTCGGAGGGGCTATGGTGTTGTTGGGTTGCTGCCTCTTAGCCCTGCACGGTCAGCAAATGACGACTGCCCCCGTCCCACTCACCAATCCCCAATGGGGCGCCGAAGAACCCTGGCAGGTCTTCTATGACTATGAGGACAGCGGCTTCAAATTGGAGCCGAGTGGTGCCTGGATCGGGGAATCAACCCGCTCGGAGCGGGTTCCAGAGGGCCTGCGGATCGTGGACCCTTCAACGGAGGCCGGCAGCGGGCGCCTCTACTACTTCAACTGGCAGGTGGATCCGCAACAGGGAGCGACCGTGGAGGCCCGGCTAAAGGTCACGGAGGCGAGCGGGGCGTGGGGCGTTTGTGTCAACGTGGCCGATGGTGTCAACGAGGAGGACGTCAGCTTCTTACCCGACCGGGTGATGCTGAGCCACGCGGATGTCTCGGTATCTTTCCCCGTCGGTGAGGACTTCCACACCTATCGTATCACGTTCAAGGCGCCGGATATTATCGTGTGGGCGGACGACGAGGTGCTCATTGACGGACGAGGCAAGTTCACGACACAAGTGCTTGTGCCGAACCGCAATCGGATCGCATTCGGTGCCAGCGCCTCCAGCGCCACTTCAGATTCCATTTGGCAATCGGTGCGCTTCCAAGGAGGGCGAGTGCGCATGTCTGGCGTGACGAGACCCGATGTTCCCGGGCTTGAGGTTGAGCAGGGCGAAACCGTGCCCATCGTCCCGGGCTCGCAGTATGTGTACATGTTCAAATTTGCCAATGGCACATTACAGGTTGGCGGAAAGCGATCTACCGACGGCGGGAAGACGTGGTTTGATGCCGGCGGGCCGTGGGTGGGCGCCTTTCAGTTGCCTGATGGCGAGGTCATCCAACTGGACTACCGCACCCACGCCGCCGACGAGCCCGGATGGTACGTTAGCAACCTCACCCGCTGGAACGCGGATGGCGAGGCGCTACCAACGCTCAAGGCGCGGCTGCACGTGCCGGACTTCGTCCCGATGATTGACGACGACGGGTCTGTACGCGATGGCCCCTGGTGCGATCACTCCATGGTCCAACTTCGCGACGGGAGCCTCTTGGCTGCCTGCAGCGGCACTTTCAAGGAAGACACCACACCCATCACGAGATACCCAACGGAGCTCGGCGCTAAGAAGTACCGCGGCTGGGTCTGCCGTTCCACGGACCGGGGGCTGACGTGGGAGTACTACGCGACCGTTACGGCAGACCCGGATTTGGGCACCGAGGGCTGCAACGAGATGGACTTAATCCGGGCGCCCAACGGGGATTTGCTTTGTCTATTCCGGACCGGGGGCAGCCGCCATGACCCAAGCCCACTGTATCAATGCCGCTCGACGGACGAGGGCAAGACCTGGGGCACACCGGAGTACGTCGCCGATCGGGGAGTATGGCCTAACGCGTGTCTGATGGAGAGCGGCGTGCTGGTCTGCACTTACGGTCGCCCGGGGAACTGGCTGACATTCAGCCTCGACTCCGGCAAGACGTGGATCGGACATTTCTGCTTCTTTGACGGAGAGAGCACCTCCTATAACTGCGTTGAAGAGGTCTCTCCCGGCGTGATCCTCGTGACCTACGACCGGCAGATTTTTGATGAGAACGGCGATAGATGGTGGGGCCTTGTGGGAACCTTCTTCACTGTGACGCGACAGTAGTCTGGCAGGCTTGGTTGCACTGGCGGCCGCCTGTCCCAATCGTTGGGAAACAGGCATGTGCTGACGCACTCGGTCTGGAGCTGCTTAGCCCGGATTATTCATGAAGGCGGGAAGTTGAACGTGGGGATGCGGTGAATATGCCCATGGAACTAAGGATCTCTTACGCATATCGGATGCATCCCCACGATGACAGAGTGTGTTTCGCGACCGGAATTCGCACTCCTGCACGGCAAGCGGATCGTTGGCCGGTTCGACGGCGGGCGAGTCACTTCCGATGGCGGTGCAGTGCTTCTGGCCGAGGCAGATTGTCGCCGTGTGCCAGGTGTTGCACGACACGCAAGGCACAACCGCTCAAGTTTCAACGATTCGGCTGAAAGTGCTGAAGGTAGGCGTGCGTGTGCGCGAGACGGTGTGCCTAGTCTGGCTGCATTTGAGATCCGCCCATCCACTACAGGGCCTCTGGTTCCTCTACTGCTTCCGCGCCTACGCGCCCTGTGCACCTGAGCGCCGCTCTACTCGCCAGACCACGCTGTTACGCCCACTTCCACCCCCCACTGTGCCTGCTGAACCGCCGATCCGGTGCATTCCCTCTAACAAACAGTACTTGGGGAACACTAACAATATAGAGGTGCATAACCTACTCGGCAAGACACCGGAATGCCCAATCAATGAAATCCTCCAGGCGGGGCATGCTGTCATATTCGCGCCCGATACATTGGACCAGGCGCACCAGGAAGGCTATGACAACTGTGCCTATTGCATAGGGGGTTCTCTCCGCTAATTGAGGCTCAGTCGGCAAGAGCAGCTTGATGTCTACGAAGCCGTGGGCTGGTCGGCAACTGCCTGGCCAAGGCGGGGAGTGTGTTAACTGAGTCTCGCGATCGTACGGCCAGTGGCTCGCGACCGGGGAGGCGTGTGGGGTGGAGGCACAGGACGACGATGAACTGGCAACCACTTGACTTTCCCTGCCTAGTTGCCTATAATAGCCTCGATGAGACTGCCGCGGAGCCAGCGTCGGCTCTGCGTATTACACTGTCGAGTCCTTCGGGGCTCGTATGCTTCTGCCGGGGGCCCTTGCACAAGGGCCCCCGAATTGTCTTTCAGGGGGTGGGCCCTTGGCGTATCGGGTTCGGCTCTTCATTGACTTCTGGAACTTCCAGCTTTCGTGGAATCACTTCATGGGCCAAGACCGGCCGTGCGATTGGCCAGCAGTGCCGGCCCTCTTCGTGCAACAGGCCGCCGAGGCCTTGACTGTCGCGGGCATCCATGAGGGCCTCCAACTGGAGGAGAGCCGGGTCTATGCCTCCTATGACTCCAGCAACCCAGGCGATCAGAAGCTGCGAAACTGGCTGACCAACTTTCTCGACCGCCAGCCCAGTTTCCGGGTGTTCTCGAAGCCGCGGGTAGGGGGTCCAGCCGAGGTACGGTGTCGGGAGTGCGGGGAAACGTTCGCAGACTGTCCGGCCTGCAAGAAGCCGCTTGTCCGCAGCCGCGAGAAGGGCGTCGACACGGCCATCGTCACGGACCTGCTCTCCCTGGCCTGGGAGGGCGCTTATGACCTCGCGATATTGGTGACGTCGGATGCCGACATGATCCCCTGCGTGGAACGGGTTCAGGAGAAGGGCTTCAAGGTCATCAACGCCACATGGCCGCGCCGCGGGCATCAACTGGCGCGGGTCTGTTGGGCTTCGTTCGATATTCTTGGCGTCGCGGGACAACTTGTCCGGACACCGCCACCATCACGTGAGGATTCGGGCAACGTTCCCTGAGTGGCCCAACACCGGCGAGTTCCGAGCAGCTTGAGGCAGCGGCACAGCCGCGGGACGACAGAGGCGACCCACTGCAGGCCGATGGTAGATGCACAATCTGCGGCCAGTACGCGCGACTGACGCGGGAGCACATGCCGCCCAGGGCTGCGTTCAACAAGGCTACTTTTCTTCTGGGGAAGATTGTTCAG
>JALGUK010000041.1 GCA_029820875.1 Candidatus Zipacnadia bacterium | reverse complement strand
CTTCCCTTTGACCTTGCGATATCGCATCAGTTCCTGCCAGGGCCCAAAGGCCTCCGTGGATACAGGGATGACCAGGCGCCCACCCTCCTTGAGCTGTTCCACCAGAGGAGGGGGAACCTTCGGCGCGGCGCATGTGACAACGATTCCATCGAACGGTGCGTGCTCGGGCCATCCAAGCCAGCCATCACCGGTTTTGGCATGGACGTTCTTATATCCGAGTTCCTTGAGCGTCTTCACGGCGTGCCGGGTGAGCACATCAATAATCTCGATGGTGTAGACCTCTTTGCACAGCTCGCCCAGGATGGTCGCCTGATAGCCCGAACCCGTACCGATTTCGAGCATAACGTCATCCTTTTCAGGCTCAAGAAGCTCGGTCATAAGGCCGACCATGTAAGGTTGGGAGATTGTCTGCCCCTCACCGATGGGCAGCGGGCAATCATCGTAGGCGGCATCGCAGTACTTTTCGGGGACGAACTTGTGCCGGGGGACTTTCCGCATCGCGGCCAGGACGCGCTTGTTCCTGACAGCGGGGCGTCCATCGTGCGGATGAGCGAGCTGTGTCTCCACCATCTTCTCCCGGAGCTGCCGATAGCGAGCTTCCTCGGCGTCCTCGGGCGGAGGAGCCTCGTCTGATTTGGCTGCCTCCCGCTCGTCGGCCCGCGCGCAGCCGCCGGAGCCGTATCCTATCCAGACCAGAAGGAACAGCCCACACACAATCAGCAGAAGCGTCGCCGCCGTCCAACCCCGTCGTTGCTCCTCCAACACACTACTCCCCTCCAACAAACTTGTATCCTATACCCGGGACGGTCAGGATTCTCTTAGGGGTTTCATCCTCCTCGATTTTCGCCCGCACGCGGCGAATATGAACATCGAGAGTCCTGCTGTCAATGGCGCTGCTGTAACCCCATATCTGCTCCAAGAGCGTTTCGCGCTCGACGACCCTCCCCTCGCGGCGGCACAAGAAGTGGAGCAGCTCGAACTCCTTGGGCGTAAACGCAACGGGCTGGCCGTTGACTATCACCTCATGTCGGGGGACGTCAATAACCAGGCCCGGGAACTCCAGGCGTTCCCCCTCAGCCGCAGCTACTGTATACTCGCCTGTGCGCCGCAACTGGGCCCTGACACGCGCGAGCAGCTCGCGTGGCTTAAACGGCTTTGCGATGTAATCGTCCGCCCCGGCCTCAAGCCCCACGACAATGTCAATCTCGTCATCCAGTGCCGTCAGCATGATGATGGGCACGGTGGTACGTTGCCTGAGCCTCTTGCAGACGTCCACCCCGTTGATATCCGGAAGCATGATGTCGAGGATGATCAGATCCGGACGAAACTCCTGCTCGGCGCTCAGCGCGGCGGAGCCGTTGGCAACATCCTGGCACTCAAACCCGTGCTTTGCCAACAGCGTGCTCACCATTTGTGCGAGATCGCGGTCGTCGTCCACGATCAGAATCTTCTCGGCCAACCTGATCACCCCTTGACAGAATGGCGCTGGCCGGCACCGACAAGTCCGCCCCGGCCCGCTGCGGCGCGTGCTTAACGGGTCCCTTTCTGCTGGCGTTCCATGAATTCCAGCACGTCAGACAGTCGGAAACGTCGTTGATTGCCTGGTGTTCGATGGTGCCCGAGGATGCCCTTGTCCGTATAACGCCGCACGGTTGATGGACAGACGTTAAGTAGGGTGGCTGTCTCTTGCAATGTCAGCTCCGGGTCCAGAAGCCGCTCAATCAAGCTCCCACGGCTCTCGGCGACTGTGCGTGGGCGGCCTCGCTTCGGCTTAGGCTCCTCGATGTCCAGCGGAAGCGAACCCTGGCGGGTCCGCCACGCCGACAGAACCTCGCGCGCGCGTTGGCCCATCTGAATGGCCCGCTGCTCCACATCGCTGGGTTCCTCTTCCGGCTCAGTGGGCTCTTCCTCTACAATAGGCGTCTCAGGTATCGGCCTGGGAGCAGTGCCGCGGATCCGCGCAAGAGCCTGCTCAATTGCAAGGGCACGGCCCCGCTCGAAGCGGCTACCGGTTCCTCGCGAAGCTTGCGCTGGCTGCTTTGAGGTACGCGCTGGTTTCTGCGCGGCCTGTTTAGTTTCCGGCGCCGTTTCTGGCTCAGTAACCGTCTGGCTGGCGGCGTCTTGCTCACTCGAAGGCTTACGAAGCAGCGGTGACCTTCCGAGCGACGGCAGCTGTTTCTTGGGCGGCTCAATGGGCTTGGCCGGTCGAGCGTCAGGTAAGCGAGCAGGACCCCGGACCCGGGTGCCAGGCCGAGTCAGCATGGGTTCATCCGCCACAGCATCCCGCGGCTGACTCTGCTCCGCCGTCGGCTTGTCCTGGTCATCCTGCGGCCCGGTTTCACGGTGCTTATCGGTCTTCCAACGCTTGTGCCACTCGTGCAGACGCAAGGCTTCCGGACACCTCCACCCTTCAGTGGCGGAACCGACGCGCCACCTTCATCGTCTCAAAATGGACAATACGTACAATATCAGTGTTAGAAGAGCGCTAAGCAACAGACATGTGACGATAGGGAAGTAGAAGGTAAAACCATCCCGCCGATAAACTATGTCACCGGGCAACAACACGCCCCTGCCCCCTGTAAGCTTCGCAAAAAACCACACCAATCCTCCCATCACCACCAGCACTACACCAAGCAGCACCAGCATCTTCGCCAAGTCAATCATACGACTCAATCCTCGACATCGCTCCCGGTCTGCAAAGGCCGTAAGGCCAGACGGCTTCAAACGACGCTCACGAGGGCTGCCGCGTCATCGCCTCAAGTTCATCAATACATTCCTGCCGGAGCGCCATGGCCCTTCTGAAGACCGCCGGATCGTCGGTGTCAAGCCAGGACAGGACATCGAGGTCCGACTGCACCGAGAGGCGGAAGGCATATATCATCTGGTCGGCGGCTGTCTCGTAACCTTTGGGCACTCTAATACCGCTCAGCAGTGTCGCAAGCTCGTCTCCGTGCAACGCATGGGCCTGCACCGCCTTGTAGGCCTCTTCCCTAACCATCACATGCTGGTCGGCAAAGCGCGTCAGGATGTCGGCAAGTTTCGCGAGCTGGTCCCGCAGAGTCTGCCCCGCGGCGGCCAAAATAGTGCGGTATTCCTCCTCGGAGGGAGCATGTGCGCTGGCTCCGGCGTAACTGTAAAGCACAGCTTCGCTCTCTCCGGCCTCTTCGTGCATTTCGGCTAAGCGAATCCGCGCATCCGCGTCCGGCCGGCCTGCCTTTGTTGCAGCGATATATTCCCGCTTTGCCCTGTTCTCATCCCCTTGTTTACGGTACACGTCACCCAGACCGGTGTGGATTGCTCCGTTGTCCGGGTCAAGCTCCAAGGCGGTGTTGTACTCCTCAAGCGCGCGTTTGAGTGAGCCATTCTCGAGGTAAGCCCTCGCAAGTGCAATCCGAATCTCCGCCTGGTTAGGCGCCACCTCCGCTGCACGTTGATATGCCGCGACGGCCTTTTGCCACAGCCCCTTCTGAGTGTATATCTGAGCCATCCCTACCAGCGCGGAGACGTTACGCAGGTCCAAAGCCGCCGCACGCTCATATTGCTTCAATGCCAGGTTCGGCTTGCCCATCCCAACATAGACGTCGCCCAAGGCCGCCAGAAGGTGCGGGCCGTTTGGGTGACTGGCGATGGCGTCCTCAAGAACCTTCGCCGCCTCCGCGTGTTTGCCTTCCGCACACAGACTTTTGGCCTGCGCGATGGCATCCACCGGCCCTTCGGACGGCTTTGCGGGCGGCGAAACACTGGGGCGCGGAGACGCCCCCTCTGGGGAAACCTCTTCAGCGCTGCCCGTCTCGGAGGGGGCGGCTGAAGGCCTCTTTTCCTCGCTCGCAGCCTCGGGCGGTGATGTGCCGGCGGATTTCAAGCGTGCTTCAAGAGTATCAACGAACGCTTCGGCCAGAAACTGCATCAACTGCACGCGCGCCGGCGGATTCTTGCCCAGTGAAGGACCTAATCGTGGTTCCTCCCCGCGCCGCTTTGGGATACGGGACGATTGTGGCTGCATCTGCTCCGGCGCCGCCCAGTAGACCCTGACCTCGGCTGTGCATCGGTCGTAACGGTCTGCAACACGCAACCGCAGGAGGTTCACCTGCGCTACTCCAGCAAGCTCCAAAGCAGCAGCCAAGCTCCCCAGCTTCGTCTTGTCGGCATTCGCAATAACCGTCGAATCGAGAATGCCATCTTCGACGGCACGCTTAACCTCGGGCGCATCCGGCGTCAGCCATACAACCTTGACAATGTCGGAATGCTTCGCCGCCTCGGTGATTGCCGATATTAGGTCATCAGTGTCAGCAGTGGCGACAGCACTCGAACCAACAACCGGCAAAACCCCGACAACAGCCCGCTGATTGGCTGGGACTGCCATAGCTATACCGAGGAATATCAGCAATACCAGATAGCGAATTGCGAGTCTGTGAATTAACCCTTCCGCCCTTCTTCAGGAGCCGCCCGCAGCTCCTTGCTGGCTACGCTCGCACAGTTCCTTGAGGTGTTTCGCCATTTCCGCGACGTTGCGAGCCCGGATATCTCCGCTTCCAGCTTCACTTTGGCAAGTCTCGAGCGCCTTCTGGCAAGCCGCTGCCGCTTCCGCGTAGCGGCCCTGGTCACGCAATGCGCGTGCTCTATCCAACTGCTGCTCGGCCAAGGTGCGAGCAGGCTGTATCTTCGGCGCCGCAGGCGCCTCAACCGGCTCAACGGCACCTCCTGCGGGCGGGGAACTGCTTGTAGGCTGTTCCACGACCTTGACAACCATTACCGAGTCCTTTGGTTTTTGAGCCTGGGCCGTACCACCGGTGGCCCCCTCCACCGGAGTGACCGCGCCGCCGGGCGTGTACGACGGGGCGGGCGGCAATGGGACGGCAGAGACCGCTCCACCCGCCGACGGTGCGGCTGGCCCCATCCCCTGAATAGAGGTTATGCTAGGTTGCGAAATCAGCGGAGGCGGCGTAGACGTCATACCCGAACGGCGGCCGGTGGAGCGTGCACTTGACTGGCCACTGGCGCGGCGTATCGGCGTCGTGAAGGCTGGAGGAGGCGTCTTAGGCTTCTGCTGTGGCAGGGAGAAATGCCAGTTGAACATCGAGTCTGAGCGGGGCGGCAGCAGGCGCGGCCTCTGGTTTTGGGGAGTTGCGGCCTGGCTCGTCTGCATGCGTCCAGCCCAGTACCTGAGTTGCTGGAGGCGTTGTTTCGCCTCCGCATTACGCGGGTCAAGTCGCGTGGCCTCCAGATAGGCCCGCTGCGCCTGATTCCAATGACCTTGGGCCGCGTGTATGTCGCCCAGTTTGATTTTTTCTTGTGCCTGACTCACCGTCGTCTCGGCCCTGCGGCGCAACTGGTGGCTTCTGATGCCCCACGCAAGCAATGAAATAATCAGAACGAATCCGACAAAAACTGCAGCGATGATTTGAACAGGTCTACGCATCCACACCGGTTCGGTTTGTTCCGGAGGCCAGAAGGTCTGGGTAATCTCATCCTCAAGTCGCTCTTTGTCCTGGCCCTTAATGTTTGCGAGGTGCTCACGGTCCGCAGTGCTGCCTGGATTGAGCCGCAGAGCATGTTCATATGCCTCAATAGCCCGCTGCTTCTCTCCCATACGCTCATACAGAACCCCCAGAAGCGAGAAAGCCGCCCCGTTTCCAGGGTTCTCCACCGTTGCGGCCCGACATAGTTCAATGGCAGTGACTATGTCACCATTGTCACTGGCGGCAAGAGCTTGCTCCAACAACGACGGCCTCGAAGCACTCGGGGATTGTGCACTGTCTTGTGCGGAGGCACCCGCCTGAAGCGGCTTGGACTGCTGCTGGTACAGTGGTCCGGCCACTCGCAGGAACAAACCACAACTGAGGCAGAATCGGGCACTATCCGGGTTTTCGGTCCCACACTGTGGACATACCACGGCGCTCTCCCCCAATACCTTACGCAACTGGCCCTGCAAAACGGCGCGGAAACTTGTAGGAATGTATAACTTCTACCGGAGAAGATTATACGTGTCTGCTCTGTGAGTGTCAAGTTATCCTGTCATCCCCCTCTCCCCTATCCCAGAGCCTTACCCCCAGCACTCCATCAAAACAAGCCTAAATTCCGACTCAGGGGTAGCCGCAATCGCTGGAATATGGTATAATAACAACTCGTTGCGTAGAAGCAAGTTGCAGTCGTCGCTTCGGGGAATGCCCGAATGCGGATTGAGGTCATCACTATCTTCCCAGAGGCATTTAAAGGGCCGCTGGGCGTTAGTATTATCAAACGGGCGATCGAGGCCGGTATCGTCACAATTAACCTCGTCAACCTGCGCGACTATACCCATGACGCTCACCGCAGTGTAGATGACGCGCCGTACGGCGGCGGCGGCGGCATGGTCATGATGGCCCCACCCCTGTTTGAAGCGGTTGAGAGCATAGCATCCCGCTACGAGGAGAAGCCTCGAACGATTCTCTTGACGCCGCAAGGGCGGCGGCTGTCGCAGCCTATGGTCGAGGAGTTGGCAGCCGAGGATGCGTTGCTGCTTGTGTGCGGCCACTACGAGGGCGTGGACGAGAGGGTGCGGCAGGCGCTGGTTGACGATGAGATATCCATCGGCGACTACGTGCTCACCGGGGGCGAATTGCCGGCCATGGTGCTGATTGACGCCGTGGTCCGACTACTGCCCGGCGCTGTCGGGAATGAAAGAAGCGTCGTGGAGGATTCGTTCGCTTCGGGCATCCTGGAACATCCGCATTACACACGGCCCGAAGTGTGGCGCGGCATGGCGGTCCCACCTGTGCTGCTTTCTGGGAACCACGAGCAGGTTCGTCGGTGGCGCCGGAGGGAGTCGCTACGCCGGACCCTCCAACGCCGGCCTGACCTGCTCGAGCAGGCCGAGCTAACGGAAGAAGATAAGAAGCTCCTTGCACAACTAAGGGGGAAGCAAAGTGAACCTGGTTGAATCGGTTGAAGTTGAACAGTTGAAGGAAGATATCCCGGATTTCAATCCCGGAGACACCGTGCGGGTGCAGGTCAAGGTCGTCGAAGGCGATCGCGAGCGCCTGCAAGCGTTTGAGGGCGTTGTCATCGCGCGGGAAAAGGGCGGGCTGAAAGAGTGCTTCACGGTCCGACGAGTCACTCACGGGGTCGGCGTGGAACGGAAATTTCTTATCCACTCTCCGCGCATCGCCAAGATCGAGGTGCTCCGCCGCGGCAAGGTCCGCAGAGGTAAACTCTACTATCTGCGGGAGAAAATCGGAAAAAGTGCACGCATTAAGGAGCAACGGATACGCTGAGGGCGGGGACCAGGCCGTCGCTTAGAGGTGAGAAGCACCGTGCCGATGCCTGAAAACAGCTTCCTCGCACTCGACAATATGTGGGAAGTGCTGGTGATCATTGCAATCGGAGTCGCAATACGTCTGGCGATTTCGTTCCTCCGCACCATTTCCCTCGAGCGCCGAACATCCTTCACCGAGTTTGTTGACTCCGGGCTAATCGCCTTCTTGCTCGTGTTTTGTGTTATCCGACCTTTCGTGGTCCAGGCATTCTGGATCCCCTCCGGCTCAATGGAGCCCACTTTGATGGTCGGAGACCGAATCCTCGTCAACAAGTTCATCCTCCGATTCCGCCAGCCCAGGCGCCAGGAGATTATCGTCTTCAAAGCACCTCCGCAGGCATCGCCGGAACCAAAGGACTTCATCAAGCGCGTTGTGGCGCTCCCGGGTGACGAGGTGGAAGTTAGGTCCAAATACATAGATGAGGAACACGGAATCCAGGCGCAGCTTTACGTCAACGGCGTTTCGCAGTTTGAACCGTTTATCAAGGATGATCCAGACTACGAGTGGGGACCTAAGACAGTCCCCGACGACATGCTGCTGGTTCTGGGTGATAACCGCACTGACAGCAACGACGGCCACCGATGGGGCTGGTTGCCCCGGGAAAATGTAATGGGCAAGGCTATATGTATCTTCTGGCCCCTCCAACGGATTCGTATCCTACATTGAAATCGTAACAATGGGGCTACTTGTTCGGTGTGCTCTTGCAGACGCGTCGGACACTGCCCTTGCCGAGGAGGGGAGTCGGCTGCTTCGGGTGAGTAAGTATGAGCTGAAGGCCCGACGCCAGGGTTACACGAGGATTGCCGGAGTGGATGAGGCAGGTCGCGGCGCCCTTGCCGGGCCTGTCGTCGCCGCCGCCGTGATTTTGCCCAAAGGCGCAAGGCTCCCCGGGTGCGATGACTCCAAGAAGCTCGTCCCCAGCAAACGCGAGGCCCTCTACACGCAAATCCTCAGGGTGGCCACGGCCGTCGGAGTAGCCGCAATTCCACACGATATTGTAGATTCGCTCAACGTCCTACGCGCAAGCCAGGCTGCTATGCATGCGGCAATAGACGCTCTCCAACCGCCGCCCGATTTCGTCTTCATAGACGGCCTGCCCATCACCCAACTTGACATCCCCTGCGCCGCAGTCGTCCATGGAGACGCAAAGGTGCGGTGCATCGCGGCGGCGTCCATCGTGGCAAAGGTGGAACGGGATGCGATTATGCGAGAGCTTGATGTGAAATACCCGGGCTACGGATTTGCCCGGCACAAGGGCTATGGAACGCCGGAGCATAAAGCGATACTCCAGGCACGGGGACCGTCCCCGGTGCACCGGCGCAGCTTTGCTCCGGTCTGTTTGAGTGCACAAATGGAACTGCCCATGGAATAAACGATGCGAAGCGACAGAAAGCGGATTGGCCAACAATCGGAAGAAGCGGCGAGGCGGGTCCTGCTTGCGCAGGGATATCGCATCCGAGAGTGCAACTTCCGTTGCGCGGTCGGAGAGTTGGACATCATTGCTGAGCACGCCGGGCGGCTTGTTTTTGTCGAGGTCCGGTCACACACAGGCGATGCCTTCGGCGCCCCTCAGGAGTCTGTGGGTAACCGTAAACAACGCAAAGTAGCTCGCGTGGCGGAGGTTTACATCAAGCAGCGGAAGTTGCAAGGGCGGCCCGTGCGGTTCGACGTGGTCGAGGTCCTCATCAACCAAGCCGGCAGGCCCTCTTCGGTGAACATCATCCCAAATGCCTTCGGTGCCCCGCCCGATTCACACATTTAGCACATTGCTGGCGATGCAGCCCAGGAGGTGCCCCTGCCGTGACTTGCGTCTTGCTCCCTCTTCTTATCACAGCAACCTGTGCCAATGCCGTCGGACAGCCCACCATCCAGGTCGCGCCCACCGGTGTAATCGAAGAGGTGCGCTTAGGTGGGGAACTGTTCGCCGGGACCGACCAAAGCTGGCGCGTCACCGGCACATTCCCCGGCGGCGGGCACCCGATCGAGTTCCAAGAGGAAATCATCCAGGCCCGCGATTCCCTTCAGATCCACTGCCGCCTGGTGCCATCAAGTGACATTAAGACGGCAGGGCCTTTTCTTATCTTGCAGCTTCCTTGTGATATCCATGCGGGAAATTCCCACTGGTACCGCGGTAGCGGACCCCTGGTTGCAACCCGCGAGTTCCCAGCGCAGTTGCCTCCCAAGTACCATCTCGATTACGGGCAGCACAGCCGGTGACAAGGCATTGCGCGCGACCATCGAATCCGGCCCCATGGCGGTCTCGCTCCAGGACAACCGCAAGTTCGGCGCAAACCACTTCGAGGCTCAAGTCCGCATGGGCACGTCCACACTTGCGGCCGGGCAACCGGTGGACTTCCGCCTGCGCCTTGCTCCGGCGCAGCCCCAAGACATCCAGGCGACTTATAAGGCGTGGCTAAGCCGCAAGAGAGCAGATCGTATCACGTCCGGAGACGCTCGGCCGCTGGCCATCGGCACACTGCGCCCGCGTCGCGAAACTGTGCCTGTCTATGGCAAGTTCGAGGTCACATTCGACCTCGCCGCAAGCTACGAAAACCCGTTTGACCCGCGAGAGATAGATGTTGTAGGCGTTTTCGTTGCGCCCGACGGGACGACGACACGCGTCCCTGCGTTCCTGTATCAGGAGTACGAACAAAGCCTTATAGCGGGGACAGAAACGTTGACGCCCGTGGGGCAGCCGGTGTGGAAAGTGCGATTTGCACCGACCAAGCCCGGGCGCTATCGCTACCGGATAGAAGCCAGAGACCGCTCGGGCAGGCGCCGGTCGCCCACAGGTACCTTCAAGGCAGTGGCCGCTGAGTCACCGGGGTTCATCCGGCGCAGCAGGCGCAGCCCGTGGTATCTGCAGTTCGATTCGGAAGATTCCTATTTCCCGGTCGGCGAAAACCTCTGCTGGGCATCGGAGGCGGGCCTTTACGATTACCAGGAGTGGCTTCCCGCATTGGGTGAGGCCGGAGCCAACTTCGCGCGCATCTGGCTGGTTCCGTGGAACCTCGGGCTGGAGTGGAAGGACATGGAGGGATGGCCCGCACGGGGGCAATTCTATGGGGCGGGCCGCTACAGCCTCGATAATGCTTGGCGGATAGACCATCTTCTTCAGCTTGCCCAACGGCACGACGTGTATCTGATGCTTTGCCTGGGAACTTACGGGGAGCTGCTTGACCGGAAGGGCTACTTCGGCGAACAACTGTGGCATCTGTCCCCCTATAACGCCGCAAACGGCGGCCCCTGTGATTCACCAGCCGAGTTTTGGACCTCTCAGGAGGCGCGCAGGCTCTACAAGCAGCGCCTGCGGTATATGGTGGCCCGTTATGGGTATTGTACGCATATCCAGTCATGGGAGTTTTGGAACGAGGTGCATGCGCCCGCCGATTGGGTTGCGGAGATGGCGGCGTATCTTAAGCGGATAGACCCGAACAAGCATCTTGTTACCACCACCTACGGCAACCCTGACGTGTGGGCGCTTCCCGACATCGACTTCGCGCAGGAACACATCTACGGCTCGCCGGGCAATCAGAGCGACGCCGGGCAAACGATAGGGGACCTCGTCGCACGCGGAGCACGTGCCTACGGCAAGCCGTTTCTTGTGGGCGAATTCGGCATTGACTGGACTTCCGGCGACAACCAGTACGATCCGAACGGCCGCGGGACCAATATGCACAACGGTATGTGGGCGGCAGTGGCCGGCGGCGCAATGGGGAGTGCCATGATATGGTACTGGAACAATTACGTTCACTCTAAGAATCTGTACCATGAATTCACAGCTCTGCACGCGTTCGTCAGGGATATTCCGTGGGCCGACCTGAATCTTCAGCCCATCATTACTACCACACCGCGGTCAAAGAGCAAATCCGGAGGATATGACGACTTGGTCCTGACTCCACCGATGGGCTGGGGACGAGCTACGGGCACTCACTTCAGAGTCCGACCCGACGGCTCTGTCACAGGCGGCGACTTTGCAGGGGTTCTCTACTCCTCGTCCAAGCCGGACTTGCGGCGTCCCCCGACGTTCCTTGTCAATTACCCGACCCCGGGTAAGTTTATCATGCATGTTGGAAGGGTTGCATCCGGAGCGGTTCTACATATCTGGCTTGACGGGAAGGAGGTCCTGGTAAAGCAGCTTCCGGCAGGCAAGGGCGACGGCCCGTGGAAGGAAAGCAAGCATGACGCCAGGTGGAATATCTGGGTCGCCACTTACGAGAAGGACTTTGCAATCGACGTGCCAGCGGGCCGGCACACAATTAAGCTCGACAACACCGGGGCCGACTGGCTCACCGTGGACCGTTACGTGTTCACGGGCTGCAAGGACTCCCGTTGCGTGGCGCTGAGGGTAATCGGGCTGCGCGACGATGATTTCGCGTTGCTGTGGATTCAAAATCCCGCCAGCACCTGGTTCAATGACCAAAAAGGAATTGAACCCAAGCCGGTGACCGACGCCTGGCTCTACCTACAGAAGATGCCCGACGGCGAGTACGAAATCCAGTGGTGGGACACGCGTAAGGGGAGACCAACGGGGAGCGTGACGGCCGTCAGCCATGCGGGACGACTCCGGCTGGACCTGCCTCCCGTCAAGCGGGACGTGGCGTGTAAGGTGCGCAGAGTGCGATAGGCACGTTCACCCGTCGTGGAAGGGAAACGTGCACGCATGGGCGAACTTCATTGTCGAAGAACAACCTGCGGCTTCTATACGGCATTGAGCGTGAAGGAGGCGGGATTCCCTTGGACATCCGAACCTCGACTTTTCCAGTAGGTATAATAGTTTTGCTCGTGTTGATGCTTGTCGCGGAAGTCCAGGCAGCTCCCCCCATCGAGGTCGGCGCGCAGAGGCAACTTTTCGCGGACGACTATGTCATCAGCGACATGTACGGGCTCGAAATCACAATGTGCAACCCGCAGAAGTACCCGGGCAATCCACTGATGAGCCCACAGATGCCCTGGGAAGGCGGCTATTTAAGTCCCCAAGTCGTCTTGTACGATACCGAACAGCGAATGCTCAAAATGTGGTACACGGGGATTGACCTTGCCGGGCATGAAATCCATCGAACATGCTATGCGATATCCCGCGACGGTATCAACTGGGAGCGCCCCGATCTCGGACTCGCGGAGTTCGGCGGCATCAAGAAGACCAACTACGTCCCCAGCGGCAACGCCATATTCATCGTGGATGAGCGCGATCCCGACCCCAACCGGCGCTACAAGGGCGTCGGCTACTGGCGGCCGGGCCTCGGAGTCTTCTTCTCGCCGGATGGATTTCACTGGAAATCTTATGCGGGCAACCCTGTAATTCAACCTACCGGGGATACGCATTCCCTGCTGGGCTGGGACGACTCATACCAAGGCTTCGTCGGCTACTTTCGGCCCGCCGGCGGGCCGCGGCGTATCGGTCGGTCGGTCAGCAAGGACTTTATCCACTGGAGTCCCCTTCAGGTGGTGCTTGCGCCGGACGAGCACGACCCCGTCGGCACCCAGTTCTACCGCATACGCGTCATCAAGTACGAGGGCGTCTACTTCGGCATTCTCTCGGTGCTGCATATAGACACAGGCGGGAAGGATTTTCGCCAGCCTGATCCCGAGGGCATCGAGCAGACCGTGGACTCCCAACTCGTTTTCAGCCGCGACGGCATACACTGGAGACGAATGGGCAACAGGCAGGTCTGGCTGCCTCTTGGCC
>JALGUK010000531.1 GCA_029820875.1 Candidatus Zipacnadia bacterium | reverse complement strand
GCCAACTTAGGCTTTTGCGGCGTGCCGATGTTCTCGTAGTACCAGACGTAGCCCTCGCAAACGCCCAGGAGGTAGTCAAAGTCACCATCGCCGTCCCAATCGTACAGCTCGGGGAACGTGTGGTCATCGCCCAGGGTGAACTCGTGCGAAATAACCTTCCCCTCGGCGGCCACCTTCCCCGCGCTCTCCAGGGTCGGCGGGTTGCGGCCGTCCACATTGCGCAGCCACGTCGCGGTCATGCCGCCGCCGCTGACGAGGTCCCAGTCGCCGTCACCATCCCAATCGGCTATCGGGGAGGCGAATCCTCCGACCTCCCTGGGCGCCCACTCGGCCGTGAGGGAGGGCCTGTCGGCGAATAGGACGTCCGCACCCTCCCCGACGTTCTCGAGGAAGTAAACATCCGAGGACCCAGACATAAGGAGGTCGGGGCGGCCGTCGTTGTTAAAGTCGGTCGTGGACGCGCGGGTGAAGCTGCCGGCCTCGGCGGCGCGAGGGCCGCGGATGGGCAGCCGCTGTTTGGGTCCGAGCTTGGGTTCGGTCCGCGTGCCGACATTCTCGCAGTACCAGGCAATCGGATAAGGGTCGTCAGGCGGGATGACCAGCCGCCCGTCCATCACGCCGCTGGCGAGGTCCAGGTCCCCGTCACCGTCATAGTCGGCCGCCGCGGGAGAAGCGTTCCAGCCGGCGTCGAACGGTTCGCCGCCGGCCTTCAGCGGTCCGCGGAATGTCAGCTCGGGCACGCCGGGACCATTGCGCGTGTTCTCGTAATAGAAGATGTATCCGGTGAGGTAGCCGCCGGCCAGGAGGTCCAGGTCTCCGTCGCCATCCCAGTCCACGACCTGCGGGCACGGCTCATAGTCAAGCTCAAACCACGGCAACTCGATACACGGCTTCGCCGGGGTCTTGAGGTCCTTCCCGTCCGCCTGGACCAGGCCCCGGTCGGTCAGCACAGGCTCCGTCGCGGTGCCCACGTTCTCGAAGTACGAGAAGACAGCGTTCTCGTGGCCGGCCAGGAGGTCCTGGTCACCGTCGCCGTCCCAGTCCACGACACACGGTGTCGCCGACCAGGTGACGCGCAGCGGCTTCCCATCAGCGTAAAGAAAGAATGCGTCTCGGAACTTCGGTGCAGCATCGGTGCCGTAATTCGGATGGAATGTGATGTAGCCGAGAATGTCGCCGACCAGCAGGTCGCGGCGTCCGTCGTTGTCCCAGTCAGCGTAAATTGCCAGCGTGTGGCTGAGCGACGTGATGGGACCCGGCGACTGGCAGAGATTATCGCAGTCGCCGATGATTGGGCGCGGGGTTCGGCCTGGACCGCGCTTAGGGTCGGCGGCGTGTGGTTGAACACAAGCTTGCCGGTTGTGCCGCTGCTGGTCAGGCTGTACATGAAGCTGGTCGGCCAGGCAAGGTCGGGGGCGGGCAGGTCATCCCACCGGAACGCCACATCCCACTTGCTGTGCGCCTTCAGCAGGCCGTCTCCCGGCAGCGGCTCTCCGGTTGCGGGATTGTACTGGATAAGTTGCATACCGGCAACGTCAACCGGCCCCCCGCCGAGCATTTTGGCGAGGTCCAATTCTACCGATGCAGGACGCTGGTCGCCAGGCCTTGTGCCCTCCGCGGGCACGACGATGTGAACGCGGTATTTCCCATTCCCCACCCACCGGGGGCGCTGCTGCGCATCGCTTTCACTTTGCGAGAGATAGATTACCGCACCAACTCCCACAAGCAACAATGTTGCGAGAGCAACCTTCCTCAATGACATGCGCATGGAATTTCCTCCACCAAAGAGTTTATGCGGCAAGGGTGCTTCCTGCTGCGTTACCGCCTGTCCTCCTCGGCGCGCAACATTTCAGCAATCAACGGTCGGCCTGTACGCGGGCGTGTCGCTGTATGCACGCACCTCGAACACTCGGGCCTGAGAGTCGCCGTTTGTTTTCTCGATGACGAACCGGACAGCGTCGGTGTGAAGCGGCTCAGGCAGGACAACAACGCGCTTGCGGAAGTAGTTGCCGTTGATTTGCGCCACCTTCCGCCACGTTCCATCCAGCCACGCCTCGATACGAATATCCCGCGCCGTTTCCGGCTGCGGCCCCCGCACCATCGCCTTCTGGCAGAACTGGTACTGGGTGTGGGTGAGCATCCGGGCAAAGCCTGTATCGAGGGTCACCTCCAGCGTCCATATCCTGTTGGGGCGGGGCCAGCGCAGCTCTATCCACTGCGGGAGCGGCTCCCCCGGCGCGCTCGCCCACTGGTTGGTCTTGCCGTGGCGATGGCGAGTGAGGCCGTTGATCACGTTTTCAGGCGGGCAGTCCGCCGCGTCGCTGCTTGCCGTGATTTCGGCCTTCGGGGCGAGGTCGGCCGCATCCTGGGCGGGAAGGTCGGGGATGTACTGGTCCTGCCTAAGGAGCATCTGCTGCAACTGGGCGATATAGCGGTCTGCAAGCTCCCGCGGCGGGATGCCCCTCGCAACGCACAGCGCGGCCGCCGTCCCCACGGCCTGCCCCATCGCCGCACCTGTGGCGGCAAGACGAGTCGAGCCCATGGCGACATGGGTGGCCGAAATGCACCGTCCTGCGAAAAAGAGGTTGCTTATGTTGCGCGAGTAGAGGGCACGCAAGGGGATGCTGTAAATGTCATCCAGATGCACATAGGCGGCCGGCGGCGAGGAATCATAGAGGCCTTTCGGGGGATGAATGTCTATCGGCCAGCCGCCGTGGGAGACGCTGTCCGGGAAGGCAACGTGCTCTACGAGGTCCTGCTCGCGCAGAACGTGGTCGCCCAGCAGCCGCCTGGTCTCCCGCTTACCGCCAATCCACCCGAACCAAGTAAGCTCCCAGGTGCGTGCCTGTTCCCGCCACTTCGGGCAGTGGTTCTTCACATGGTCCCACAACCCAAGCAGCGAGGCGACAAGCTCGTCCTCGTTCCACCAAAAACCGTGGCTTTCAAGGTCCGGGTGCCGATGCGGAAGTGCGTCGCAACTTTCGAAGCGCTTGGCCCACGGCGGTGGAACGAACTCCACAGGCTCTCCGACATCCTGGGCAAGCCACAGGATACTCGCCCCCATGGTCTTTTCATCCGGACCGACCGCGTGAGGTTCGTCGTATTCCTCGGGACCCTCGCGCCCTTGCTGGAAGTCCGCCCCGGCGAAGTATCCCAGCCAGCCGTCACCCGAACAGTCGATGAAAATCGGCGCCTCGATGACGAACGTGTCATGGGTGGAAGGGCGCAGGGCGGTGATGCCCGCAATCCGGTCGGGAGCGGCCATCCGGGCCGCCCAGCAG
>JALGUK010000530.1 GCA_029820875.1 Candidatus Zipacnadia bacterium | reverse complement strand
CTACGAGTTCGCCGTTGAATTCACTCGCAAGTTCGAGCAAGGCGCTCGCGTGCTGATGCTCTCGGATTCCAAGTCGGAAAGCCAGGCCCTGGCGACGGAACTGGCGCGGTGGGGCATAGATGTGGACCTTGTCACTCCCAGCTTCAACGGAATCACACTTTCACCCAGCCGGGGGGAAGACATCGCCGCTCTCTATGACGTCATTTGGATCGAGGCGTCGCCGGATATGGCGGAGGCCATCGGCGACGCGCAGATGGACGCTATTGCTGACGCCGTCTCCCGCGGCGTGGGAATCGTAATGGACGGCGGTATCGGCGGGTTCGGAGCCGGCGGCTTTGCAGGAACGCCCATTGAGCGGTTGACCGGGACATAGCGCGGGAAAGCATTCAGGCGGACCATCCGATCCTACGCGGGTTGCACATCGGGGAGCTGCGCTCGGTCCGGGACGCAAATGTACTGGAACCGCGCGCTGGTGCCAGAGTGCTCATCGCGCTTGTGGACGGCTCCCCGCTGCTCGTTGAGGGTACGCACGGCCGCGGACGATGCATCGCATACGCCGCCCCATTGTGCGGCGGGACTGATACGAACGCGCAGTGGCCGGACCTCTATGCACTTTCCGCCCGGCTGATTGCATATGCAGCGAAGCTTCCCGACGACCAAATCCGGCAAATTGTCAGCGCAGCGACCGGCCTGGACAGCCTGCCGCCGGCATCGCTTGCGGTAAGCCCCCCTGCGGGGAACGTAGCGGTGACCGTCGGCCGCGAAACGGAGATTCCGATAACAGTGGCCAACACCGGCGACACCCTCGCTTACTTCGTGCGCCTGCGCCTGGAAGGACTGCCGGAGGGAGTCATTCCGTTTTTTGAGGACAATTATTTCATCCTTGAGGCGGGGCGGAAGCGAACTGTTACAGTCACCCTCGATGCTCGCCGCGCCCAGCCGGTTGAGACCGAGGCGAAGGCAGTGGTGACGGCGTGGAACCTCGGCGCGGATGTTTCCGCACCGTTTCGGTTGCGGTGCCTGGCAAAGTAGGCCGTTTCGTAAAAAACCGCAGCCGTATACAGGAGTTTCCCGAGGTACGTCAAAGATGTCACAGTGGTCGGCGAGAGCTTTACTCCCTGCAGGTGTTCTGAGATGGGACTCATTGAGCGGATGAGGAAGCGGATTACAGCGAACCTGAACGAGATGATTGCCCGAGCGCGCGATCCCGAGCGCGCACTGACCCGGCTGGTCGCCGAGATAGACGATGACCTGGAGATGGTCAAACAGACGGCCGTGGTCGCGGAGGAACGGGAAAGACAGCTACGCGATGAGCTTGCCGACCATGAGCTTCAAGCCGAGAGAATGAAGAAAAAGGCGCTCTTGGCCGCAGAGCGCGGGAAAGACGAACTTGCCCGCGAAGCCCTCAAGCGCCGGCATATGCACCAGCGGCTCGCTGATGACATTCGGAGCCAGTGGGAGACTGAGAAACAGTGTGTGGACCTGCTGAGGATACACATTGAAGGCCTTCAGCTCAAGCGGGATGAGGCGGAGCGCAAAAAGGAGCTTGTTGCAGCCCGGGAGCGCTTGAAAAAGCTGCAACAGGATGTTCAGGAAAGCACCTGGCAAAGCCGTGACCGCCCGGAAGATGCCACAATCGGGCGCATCGAAGACGATGTTGACGACATCGAAGCCAAGGCGGAGGCGGCTGCGGCCGTTGCAGCGGACTTTCTCGAAACCAGGCTCGGCCGGCTGGGAGGTCAGAGCCTGGGGCTCGATGCGGAAATTGAGGCGGAACTTGAGAGGATAAAGCGCAGGGTCTCTGAGGCGCGGGAACCTGATTCCGGGAAGTGAAAGAGATGCTCGACGCGCTGCTGGATGCACTGATGCCTGCGCGCGAAGGCGCTCACGATTGGGAGTGGGTCGCACGGGCATGTAACCAACTCGAAGCAATCCGCGACCGGCTTGCCGCTGCCGGCAACGGTCGGCTTGCAGAGCTTGCCGCCGACACGGCGGCGCTTGGACGGCGGGTCGGAGAATTGTGCGACACGGCGGCGCTTGGACGGCGGGTCGGAGAATTGTGCGCTCGGGATGTCGGCGGTCGTCAAGCTGAGGCGTATAACAAACGGGCGATGATTATCCATGCGGCGGCGGATCTTACCGAGAAGCTCGCCACCGGCGACCTGGCGCAGACACTTAATCGTCTCAGCAGCGAGAGGGATGGTATCGGTGTCGTCGGTCTGGTGGCCCTCAGCTACGCGCTCGCACGGTTCGGGGATCTCAGTTACGTAAAATCAGCCGGTTCGGAGTACACCGCCGAGACGAAGGCCCTCCTGACCGAATTGAGACAGAAGGCTGCAAAGTTGGCGGACTGGGAGGGGCAAATTGGCGATGGCGGCGAAGATGGACTGCGGGGAATAATTGATTGGGCTGAGCCTGCGCTATTGAAGGATGCTTCAAG
>JALGUK010000529.1 GCA_029820875.1 Candidatus Zipacnadia bacterium | reverse complement strand
CCAGCTTCGCTCGATCTCCCGCATCATCTCCGGCCCGATCGCTTCTTCGCGTCGGCGGTACAGGTCGCGGACGATGTCCTTAATCTCCTCCCCAATGTGCTTGGGGTCCATCGCGTACAAATCTTCATAGGCAAGCACTGAATCAGTAGCCGGGATAGCCTCGACCAGCGCTGAATAAAGCATATCCAGGTCGCGATCTTCGGGGTGAATTTCCGGGTTTGCGTAGGCCTCGACCAAGCCGTCCACAGTGCGCTCAAGCATAGCTACGATATGGTCCCGGACATCCTCGCTCTCCAGCACCCGGCGGCGCTGCTCATAGATGACCTTGCGCTGTTTGTCCATCACGTCGTCGTACTTGAGGGTGTTCTTGTTGCGGATTTCAAAGTTGCGCAGCTCCACCTTAGCTTGAGCACGCTCAATTGACTTGCTGACGATACTATGCTCGATGGCCTCCTCTTCCGGCCAACCGCGCAGGAACATCCCGAACCGGTCGGGGCCAAACAGTTGCATCAGTTCGTCTTCCAGGCTGACGTGGAATCTCGAACTACCCGGGTCGCCCTGTCGCCCGGAGCGGCCCCGAAGCTGATTATCAATTCGGCGGCTCTCGTGGCGTTCGGTGCCTAGTATGTGCAACCCGCCAAGTCTTTTGACTTTTTCATACTGCTCCGGATAGAAGTCCTTATCTTTCTCCTCTGGTTTGCCCCCCAGCACGATATCCACACCCCGCCCGGCCATATTGGTGGCGATAGTAATCTGTCCGGGCCGCCCAGCCTGGGCGATGATGCGGCCCTCTTCTTCGTGATACTTGGCATTGAGAATGTTGTGGGGGATGCCTTCCTCCAGCACCTGCTCCAGACGACTCTGATAGCGCTCGGCAGCCTTCGGATCAGCCTCTTCGCCTGTAACCTCAAGCAAGCCCAACAGAGAATCAATGTTCTCTTCGGCTTGCACATCCGGGTCCAGATCGAGGTCGCGAGCTATCGCCGCCAGATCATGGCGACTCAGTTCATCAATCGACGTGCGCAGCACCTCGGTGTATTCCTGCTTCTTGTCATCATCCAGGTGTTGTCCGTCCTGCAGTTGCCACTGGCACAGTAGCACCAGGCAGTGGCGACGCAGCTTATCGGGAGCCAGACGCGTCCCCAGGTATTCGGAAACTTCCACCGAGCGCGAGCCACACAGCACGGGCTGCTCGCGGATGTACATATGCAGTAGCTCCGTGACAATTCCCCGATACTTGGCCTCCTTGGTCTTGTAGACAACGTCGGGATAGTCCTTACGAATTACTGGCTCATTGGTGGGAACTATCACCACCGACATATCATAGATCTGGACAAACTCCGCCTCCTCCGTTTTGGCGGTACCGGTCATCCCTGCCAGCTTCTCATAGAGGCGGAAGAAGTTTTGATAGGTTATGCTGGCCACGGTCTGGCGGGCCTGCTGGACGCGCACGCCTTCTTTGGCCTCAATAGCCTGGTGCAGCCCGTCGCTGTAGCGTCGGCCCGGTTGCAGATGACCGGTAAACTCGTCAACGATGACGACCTCGTTATCCTTGATCACATAGTCAACGTCGCACTCGTACAGAGTATGCGCCTTTAGCGAGTTGTCAATATGGTGGCGGATGTCGGAATAGTGCGGGTCGCTGAGGTTGTCAATTCCCAGCATCTCTTCTACTTTTCGCTGGCCTCTTTCGGTCAGGGCAGCTTGATGGAATTTAGGATCGTAAATATAGTCGGCCTCGGGGTCATCTTGCCCGTTATGTGTTTCCTTGTATTCCTGGTTCTGGCTTTCCGGGATGGCTCGCAGCCGCGAAACGACACGATCAACCTCCTCATAGAACTGTACATCTTTTTGGGGCATACCCGAGATAATCAACGGGGTGCGCGCCTCATCAATGAGGATGCTGTCTACCTCGTCAACAATAGCGTAGTACAGATCAGGCAGCACCAGGTTCTGGGCGTAGGCGGTCATATTGTCGCGTAGATAGTCAAAGCCCAGCTCGCTGTTCTGGACGTAGGTAATATCTTTGGCGTAGTTGGCCTGCCGTTCGGCGGGATGCATACCCTGCTGGATATATCCGCAGCTCATGCCGAGGAATTCGTATATCTCGCTCGTAGTCGTTGGTGGTAACAAGCTGGACGCCACGACCGGTCAGCGCATTAAGGTAAAGAGGCATAGTCGCCGTTAGCGTCTTACCCTCGCCCGTCTTCATCTCGGCGATCTTGCCCTCGTGCAAAACAATAGCGCCCATCACCTGCACATCAAAGTGGCGCTGGCCAATCGTGCGCCGGGCGGCCTCGCGCACCGCTGCAAAGGCCTCGGGGAGAATATCGTCCAGGGTCTCCTCGCCGGCCAGCCGCGATCTGAATTCCTCAGTCTTGGCGCGCAACTCTTCATCGCTGAAGCTCTGAAACTGCGGCTCCAGCTTGTTAATCTCCTCGACGCGCCGCCGCAACCGAGCCACTTCGCGCTCGTTAGAATCAAATACTCGTTTTAATGCTTGTAATACAGCAGCCATAAGACTTCATTCACCTAACGTAGCTAATTATAGCACAATGAGTGCCCTATTTGAAGTATAGACGCCGTTTGGGGCAATATTGTGCGGAAGTATCAGCAACAACTTGCTTACCAAATGCAATCACGTCATCTCCCCAAGCCCCATCTGTTCTGTCCAATA
>JALGUK010000528.1 GCA_029820875.1 Candidatus Zipacnadia bacterium | reverse complement strand
CGGGAGATGGAGCTTTTCGTGCGCTACGAGTGACCACATTTGTTTTTGGGCGCGAGATGAAACGCTTGGCGTTGCACATTGTATGTGCCGTGGTATGTTCGGTTGCGTTCGCCGGCGAGCTGAACGTAGCCGGAGATGTCGTGCTGTTTGACTTCGAAAACCCCTCTGCGCTTGCCCACTGCCGCCCTGACGGGGACCTCTCGGTCGAGCTTTCCTCCGAGTACGCCCATTCGGGACGGCACAGCCTGGCCGTCCGCTTGCACCCTTGGAATGACGGCGAATACGAATATCCGGGAGTACGAATTCATCTGCCCCCGGGCCGCGGAGACTGGTCATTTCATGGAGTTCTCGAGGCGTGGGTGTTTCTCCCCGAGCCTATTGAACACTTCTATCTTGAGATTATTGATGCCCATGGTACCAAGTACTTCCGCCATCCTTCGGCTGAGCCGATCGGTAAATGGCTTCGAATCCGTGTTGACCTTTCCAATCTGGGCGGAGACCGCGAACACATTGACCACATTTACTTTTTCTCCTTCCGCCCACCCAAGGACGTGGTCTTTTTCATTGATGATGTGCGACTGCTGAAGCCGGGGGACGCTTGGATTCAGGAGCAACTGGACAAGCTCGATCGGGCAAAGCGGAATCTTGAGAGGTTTCTTCAGGCTCAGCACTCTCGAGACGACCGTCGCAGTGGCCGGGTCCTTTCGCGCGTCTTAGCCGTCAGGGGCCGCGCGGAGCGCATAGCCGAGCGTGCGGCAGGGAGCTACTCAGGAGGCATCTATCCGCTCAGTCGGGCGCAGCGTGACCGCGATATGCTCCGCTCCCAGTGGCGCAGGATTCATAGGTACGGCCGGCGATATCTGGTCGAACGCGCAGAAGAAACGTCGCAAAAGGAAGGGGCCCCGCACGGCCTTTCGGTGTGGCTTGCCGACTCGATGACGAAGGTATTGCCGAGGGATGTCTTCAGTGCGGGTGATTTTTCGCTCTCGGAGAGCATCGCCCTAGCGCGCCGCGAGTACGAGAGCTTCCAGGTCTGCGTGGCAAGCAGACGCAGCCTTTCCAACGTGCGGGTTGTGACCTCGGACCTGCGCTCAGCCGGAGGCGCCGTCTTCCCGAGAGAGCATATAAGCGCTCACCCCGTCGGGTTCGTGAAGACCCATTTTCCACAAAACTACAAGGCCGACTACACCGGCTGGTGGCCGGACCCGATTCTGACCTTCCTGGATGCCGTCAATGTGCGCGCGCGGGACTTTCAGCCCTTCTGGGTGACCGTACATGCCGATGAGGACCAGCCCGCCGGAACATATACGGGTAAGTTGCAGCTTGTTGCGGATGACATCGCCGCCGTTCCCATCGCCCTGCGGGTGAGGGTTTATCCCTTTGCGATTCCCCAACAGCCGAGCCTGCCCACGGCTATCACCGTGCGCGTTCCCGAACATGATAAAGCGCGCTTCTTCGACTTCCTCCGCGCTTACAAGATTATGCCCGATGACATTTACCGTCGCCAACCTCCGCCCATTGATGACCTCAAACTCCTGCAAAGGACCGGTTGGGTCGGCCGCTTCAACCTCCTGCAGATGCACCGCCTTCTTGCAACGTTCGAGCGCGACAGGCGCATGGCCGAGGTGCGCATGAACATCGCCCTTATCCAGAGGGTGGAGCCGGACCCTTAAGCGGCGCTTCCCTGACCTTATGACGCTGACGACCGCCCATGATCCGACTTATGGGCTTGAATCCGGCGTGGACGCCGTGGACGCATGGTGTCCGCGCACATCGGGGTACGACCCAGAGTGGGCGCAGGCGGCTCGCGCGCGTGGAAAGCAGGTCTGGTGGTACATCTGCGTGGGGCCGCGCCACCCGTACGCCAACTGGTTCGTGGAGTACCCGGCTATCGAGACGCGGCTGCTGATGGGCGCGATGGCGGCGAAGTACCGCCCGGATGGATTCCTCTACTGGTACGCCAACAACTGGCCGAGCAAACCTATTGACGAGGGGCCTTACACGGACTGGGATACGGCATTGGAAGGACAACAACGGCGACGGCCAGCTCTTTGCAAACGGTGTCAACGGGCCGCTCCCGACGATTCGCCTGGAGAACTTCCGTGACGGCCTGGAAGACTACGAATACTACATTTTCCTTGAGAGGTTGGGCGGGGATGCGTCGGTCTCGCCCGATGTCGTAAGAAGCCTCAGCGACTATACCCGTGACCCGCGGACTCTTTACCGCGAGAGGGAGCGTATCGCGTCCGAGATAATTAAGACGCTGTCCGGCCGGCGCGAGGCGTCGGTTGCCCGCGAGCCGCGCCCCTAAGCTCCGCAAACTCGTGCCCGGGAGGGCGGATGATGAGAGTCCGAACACTGATATGTGCACTCCCATTGCTTGCGGCTACTTTAGCATGGGGGCAACGGATAGAAAACGGAGTCGTCGAGGTCAATGCTCTGGGAGGGGATGGTGCCTACACCGGTTTCGCA
>JALGUK010000527.1 GCA_029820875.1 Candidatus Zipacnadia bacterium | reverse complement strand
GTCATTCTGAGCGCAGCGAAGAATCTCGCCGTTGCAACCGCGAGCAGGCTTTCCGGTTGCGGGACGGCAACTTCGAGATTCTTCACTCCGCTGCGCTTCGTTCAGAATGACAGGGGTGGTGGGGCACCCGCAGCAGCCCCCTACCTCAGCGCCTCCGTCAGCCGCTCGATAGCCGCTGCCATCTTTTGACGGTGGGCGTACAGGTCCAGCGGCTCGGACGTGTAGTGGGTGAGGTCTTGGACGATACTCTCCGGAGCGGACAGGAGGAGCTTCCCCTCGGCCCAGACCGCCTGGGGCATACCCCGGCGCCTCGCCTCCTCAACGAGGCTTGACAGCAGATGGAAGTACTCGTAGTCCTCGATACCCTCGCGGAACATCTCCCAGCGGATAGAGTTGACAGGGCCCGCCAGATACTTGGACTTGTCGTTGTTCACGTCCCGATTCGGCGGGTACAGGAACCGTCCGTCGCCGTTGCCCCAGTAGCCCACATGTCCGACCGGCAGGCCATACCCGCTGACGTAGCTCATCGGGTCCGTCCACGGATTCTGAATCTCAGGCCCCGGGTAAACCAGCGGGCTTGTCCAGTAGTTGGACTGCCAAATCAGGCACCCCTGCAGGCCGTACTTGTAGGTCATCCAGAACCACAGGCGGTGCTCGATGGCCGGGTGGTCAATAAAGGATGTCACGTATGGCGCTTTCGGCCCTGTGCAGATGTACCAGTGGCACTCCTCGCCCGCAGCCTGCCTTTCCTTGACACGCTCCTCGTTGAACGCGTTCAATATCAAGACCCACAGGTCTACGTATCCGTAAAGCTCGGGTTCGGGCTGTTCGGTGAGCATCCGCGTGAGCTTGGGAGCGGCCCGCTTGAGCAGTTTCATGCCTTCGATGACAAAGGGATAGTCCTTCGGCTCCGGCTCGTCGAACCAGTAAACGTAGCACTTGTCCAGCCAGCCCTTTTCCTCGAGGTGGTCCTGCACCTGCCGCACGTAGCTCCCCCACAGCTTCATGTACTCAGGAGTACCCTGCCGGTAGCCCGCGAAACTGCCGTAACTGTGCGAGTGGAACGTGCCCGAACCCATCCCCTGAAGGTGGAGGACGAAATTGTTCATCCCCATCTCGTCAAGGTACTTGTGTGCCGCGATGTCGAACTCGCTGAAATCGACCTTGACCCGGATGTCATTAAATGTGGCCTCGAAGCCTGGGTCCTTGACCAGGTTGGGGCCGTCGGGCAGCTCGTGAAACTCGATGTCGTCGAACCACGCCGTTCCTGTGCGCTCCCCGGCCTCGCTCCACAGGACAGGCCGCAGCGAAATCACCACGAAGCGCACCCGCTCGTCGAAACGCCCCTGCAGGAGCTCCTCCTCGGCGTCCCAGTCGCCGCTGCCGGTGCGGGCGATGTCCACATTATGGCCGGAGATCCACTGACGCCCCGCATCGAAGCATTGGATGCTAACCAGGTACTGCTGGCCCGGCTGGGCCGTCTTGCACTTCCAGGCGATTCGATAGTCCTTGGCGGGGTCAACCGGTATTAACTCGATAGTACGTGCGTCAATCGAGGCCGCCTCGTTGTCGCTCGAGTTTCACCCGAATGGGCGCGCGTGCCATCGGGTTGTACGGGCAAATGCGGTGCTCGGCGAAGTTGCGCATGTACAGGTCCCAGACCTTGTCGAGTTCATCATCGGTCTGAAGGTTGTGGTAGCGCCGGATGTTCCAGTCGCTCAGGCCCCAGGCGGTGCGTAGATGCGTTTCCCTGGGCAGCGCGAAGTCCCAAACATGTAGCCGCAGCGGGACCGAGGCGCGCCAGTCGCCGCCGGCGAGCTGGATTTCGCCCTTGTAGTCGCCTCCTGCGGAGGGGTTGATTCCGGCCGGCTGGAACGGAAATCGGTCCATCGTAGGGCGGGAGCGGATCCGGCCAATCGCCAACGCTGCCAGCCGCATCAGTGGGGACGGTGACCGGCACATAGTTGACGAGACATACTTCCACCGCGTCCGAGGGAATGGTTGCCTCAGCGGGGCCTGCGAGGTCAGTGCAGCGCACCGTGAGCCGGCGGAGGTCCGTCTTTGGTCGTATAACCAGTTGAACAGGTTCGAACTCTCCGCGTGCGGCGGCAAGCTCGACCGCCTCGCCGGTTTCAGTCGGGAGCGGGCGGGTTCGGGAGACCTTGCGGGTCGCGTCACACCACCAGAGCGCTGCGACATTGTCACTTTGGAGCAGATAACCGTAATCCGCTGCTGCCAGCGATGGGACATGAAAGTCGGTGGAGGCCGCAAAAAGATGTTCGTTCGTGCCGGCATCAACGACGGCAAGCCGCAGATGGTGGGGGCCGGCCGAGGTAACCGGGTAATCGAGCCGAACCTGGGTCTCCTGGTTTGCAGGCAGCGTAGCAAGCTTCAGCCGTGTCTCCTGCTGGCAGCTTGTCCCCGCGCGGATGCTGCGTGCTGTCTTCGAACGCAGGGCCAGGACCGCTGTGTTGTCGCCGCCCGGGGTGAGATCGCCGAGGGAAACCACACGCACTTTCAGCTCCGGTGAGGCCGACCGCACCACCAGAAAATGCGTTTGGCCGACCGCCTGCCCGAGGGGCTTGTCCAGTTGCGCCTCGTACTTGAAGGCATTGACTTGGAGGTCTCCGGTAGCTGCGAGGCGGATGTACACAACATCCGCCGGCAGTAGAGCGGCCGGGATGGTCCCTTCGACCGCCCCAGTGCCTTCGGCGCGGGCAATCTCCACCCAGTCATCTCTGTCGCGACTCGCCAGAACCCGAAGTTCTCCCGACTTGTGGTAGGTGACATTGGCCTTGATGGTGCCAGCCACTTGTGAGGCGCCCGGCAGTTCAAAGCGGTAGTCGACTCGCAACCCCGCGCTGAAGAGCCAGCGGTTCGAGTTGAACCAGGCGGTGTGACCTGCGAGCGGCCGGGCGGCGTTTGACCCGTCGCCAGCGAGGTTATGGCTGAAGATGTATCGGTCGCCGTCCAGGCTCTCGCCGTCTCCCAGACTCACCTCGCCAAGCGTGGAGTGCAATTCCTGCACCGGATGCAGGACAACGTCGTCGAACAACACCTCACCGTCAACATGCCACTGGCCGAGGCGAAGAAAAACGCCGGAG
>JALGUK010000040.1 GCA_029820875.1 Candidatus Zipacnadia bacterium | reverse complement strand
AGATTGTTCGGATCCCAGACCATAGTGGCCTCCTTTGCGTCGAATTTGGCTCCAAATGAAATCGATCAGGGCCGCAGCCCAAATTACCGTTCCTACTGCGCCGAGTATGACTGTCATACCGTCTGACTTCTGGCTATCGTGGCCAGGGTTCCCTCCACGCAGTCCATGACGTGGACGGTGTTCAGCGCGAGGGGGTTGGAATTGTCGGACGCTGTGGCTATGGGATAACCGGACAGCCAGTCAAAAATTGTCGACCGCGCTTCTTTAAGGTGTCCGGCAATCTGTCGGTAACTCCATCCCAGCTCCTGGCGGATGCGGATGGCATCTTCTTTGAGTTTCCGCCTCTCGGGTGTAGTTACCCCGCCCATGTCTATCCTACCTTGATACTCTCAAGAGGTTTCAGAAAAAGGAACCTTTGTTGACATTCGGCCTGGTCGCCGACCGCAGTTTCGAGCGACAAATGTCCGGCCGGCGCCAGCTTCGGAGCGCCAGCTTTGTGGGGCACCAAAACAGGGCGGGCAAAACTGACCTTTTTCGGGGAGCTTGTTGGAGTGTTCCCGAAAATTTTCGGGAACATTGATTTGGTTGACCACCAGCCAGCGACAGCGTGTCGCGCTAGGATACCAATTTAGGAGGTGGGGCCGAGCGTCAGCCAATCGCTCGGCCCCCTGGGCCGAACACCCCAAGCGCGACCGGAGGTAAGCCGCGCCCATGGCCACCAATTTGCGGAGTATCCTGTCCGCAATCATGCGAACACTCCCGCGAACATAGTCGCAATGCCCACTAATGCGAAGCTGACCGCGATCAGCATCAACGGGATTTCCGCCGGGATGGGATCACCACCCTGGACTGCGGCCGGTGCCGGTGCTGGCTCGCCGAACTCGAAGGCTAAGTCAAACGGCTTCGGCTGCCAGCGTGCTCGTGCGTGCGTTCGTCGTCTCGGCATGATTCACTTCCGCCGGCGTTTGACATGACGAGTTACGGTCACCCTCATGCCGCCGATGTGATGTACCTGCGCTGCTTCCGCCTGCTGTCGTTCGTGTTCACGTTCAGCCTCTAGCTTCAACCACTCGCGGTAATAACGCGAGATCGACTTCCGGCAGATACCGCCGCACTGCCGCCGCGTCAACGTGAAAGGCTTCTCACCTTTAGCGAAGTGCTTGAAGCACCGGGCCCTAGCCCTATCTGGACGTGTGGGCCAGACTAATGGTGTGGTTGTTACATCAGTTGGCACAGTGGGCATAGCTGGCGTTGCTTCAGTGGTAATCATATGTTTTTCCTAAATCGGGGGTATCTTTATAATAAAAAAGACGTGGGACAGAGGCATAAATCCCGACGCCCCTGCCCCTTCCTACACATCGCAGGTCGGGCCGTCGACCTCGGCCCATCCCACCAAGAGATATGAAGCTAATCGAAGCTGTCATTCTCGTCATTGGTTCACGTTCCGTTACTCGTGTTATGTTTACACCACGCCGACGGAAGGCAAAGGACCAGCCCAACTGAAAGCTAAGTAACATCGCGGCCGGTGCCGGTGCATCGCACAGACTTACAAGTATCCAATCCTTCAGGCCATCTTCCGTGTACTTGTTGTCGAAGCTGATTCTCTTCATTGTGCTGCTCAAAAGTTGCTCCCATTGGTTCGCGTTGGCCTGAAGGATTGGATACTTGTAAGTCTGTAGTTTGTGTTCGACACCCTGTAGGAATCTGTCAACTTCATTGCGCTTCCGCATGGCGTCTCTTCTCTTGCTTTTGTTGTTCTTCGACCGACCGCAGCAGGTCATCCTTCGCTGCGGCGATCTCTTCTGGAGTCCAGGGTCGTTCATGAGCCACGATGCACCCCAGGCAAATACAGTCGGCCTGACCCTTCAGCGCCTTCCGGTAGCTTTGTTTTGTAGTACACCTATCAGCATCAATTGTGCCTAGCTGTCCACAGATAACACATCTGGTCCTTACAAGAGTAGCCATCAGTCATTACCTCCGTTGCTGTGCTGGTGTAGCCAGGCGTTGACCGCCGCCAGCCGGCGCTCTTCAACAAATGGCTGGTTCAATAATTTGGCTAAGTCGGTGCAGACTTCGCCCTGGATCAAAGGGATGGCCGGCGACCCGGCAAATCGCCAGATATCCAAAGCTGCGGAAATTTTGAAATCCAATTTTCCCCTGACATCGATGTCGGAATTTTCGGTGTTGTCTCCGTCCTTTAGCTTCGAGCTTTTTCGACCGACGCCGGCGTGGTGCGCGGTGTTAGCTTCGGCATCATCACCATCTGATGGTTCCGCGTTTTTTATGTGGATGGAGGTCTCAGCTTCGCATTTCAAAATTTTGGCGGAATCCTCCGGGGCCTCTTTATCATCCCCATCCGTGAATGTGGCCCACTCGTCGGGAAAGTCACCGTCATCCGGTGACAGAAGTGACATTTGTGACACGTTTTGCGGTAAACTTTCCTCGCGCGCGCGCGTATGAAAAAAGGTTGGTAAAATCGCGTCACAAATGTCACTTTTGTCATCATCAATTTTCAATCCAATCCCTCTCCAGAGTCGAGCCTTACCTACGCGGGCATCTACAACGCCTCGTTCCAGCAAGCGGTCGCGAAACGTCCACTGTTTAATGGGCACAGAATTGGTCTCCTCACACCATTGTTCATAGCGAAGCCGTAACGTTTTCTTTTCAATCTCCGCGGTTATTTTGAGATCACAGCAATCCTCGATGAACTCACTCAGGATGTCCTGCTCGGCACGATAAGTTGCCGTCGCTCCCTGGACTATGGCTGGTTCTCCCAGCCCGTGCTGTTGCCATTCGAGACACCCCTCTACAGCCCAGTTCAAGATACCCGACAGTTCAGCCTCCAACTTACGTGGCAGCTCTGTGTCAACTTTGCTCTCAGGAATGGTGGTCATAAACGGGATGAGTTTGAGCCGTCGCCAGATCGACAGGGTTGTGTCCATGACGACTGGTCGATGATTCCCGGATAGCCAGACTTTGAATTCCGGTGCGAATTCGGTCTCGTGTTCGTACTTCCTGCTGGCACGAATCCGCTCCCCTCCTGTCATTTCCTTCACCAACACTACCGCCAAACGGCTGCCGTCCTCGACCTCACTGGCAACGACGAACCGTTTACCAGCTAAATTGGCCAAGTCCTCGCGTGCCCCCCCACTGTCCCGGTCTCGTGCCATAAACAGAGTTGTGTTTGCCTTGGTGCCATAATCTCCTAACAGTCTACGAAGGACAGACAGGAAGGTGGATTTGCCATTCAATCCCAATCCGTACAGGAAGAAGAGGACCTGCTCCCTGGTGTCTCCTGTTAGACTGTAGCCTGTCGCACGCTGGAGGTACTTCTGGAGCTCAGTGTTCCCATTCGTGACTTCGTTGAGGAATTGTTTCCAGCGCGGGCACTGGGCGCTGGCGTTGTGCTCAACAGGGGCAACGACGGTCAGCATGTCTTCAATTCGATGTGCCCGCAGTTTGCCAGTCTTCAGTTCGACGGTCCCATTCGTCGCGTTGAATAGCCAGGGGTCGCGGTCCAACTCGCCCATCGTGACGGGAATTCCCTTTTCACTCTGAGCCAGCGTCACCATAGCTGCCAGCCTCGGTTCTCGCTCGGACGCGACAGCGTGGTCGACCAAAGCCTTTCGTTTGTTGTCGCCAGGCTCGTTGGCCGCTTCTTCGTAGATCGCCCGGATTGTCTGCTTAGCGGCGGCCATGACTCGTGCACCGCTGTCCCATCGCCAGCACTTGCCGTCCCAAACGAGCCATTTCCTTCGCTCGTAGCAATAGCGCAGGAGTTTGCCGTACTTCTGCACTAGCCGCTCGGCGTTCCCCAGGTCCGTCAAAGGGAACTGCCCTGTCTGCGGGGCCTTTGTTGCCGGTTGGTATTCGCCAAGCGGCACGGCCAGGGTATACAGGTCATCAAGCGTGTGACCAGATGCTAGGTAGTCATCAACTCCCACTTTCTCACCGTTTGGGCCGCTCGGCAGGGGTACGACGTGGACGACTCCACCCCTGCGCCGCAGGTGCTCAGCCAAGCGGTCCATGGCATCGCGGACGCCCTTTTTCACGATGATGTCCGAGTCGAAGCAAATATAAACCGGCCGTCCCCCACTAGGGCTGCGCCAGGCAATGCCGTCCAGGTCAGCGCTTGTGACACTTGCCCCGAATATGTTCCTCCCTTTGAAACCCCATACCCCCATGAACCCTACGGCGCAGGCGCCGGCACTGGCCAGGCTGTCGCACTTCTTAACCCCTTCAGTCACGAACAGAGCCATGTTCGGGTTCCCCGCATCCTGTCGGCAGGCTGGCGGCATGTCGATCCGGACAGCCGCACCGGTAGGGGTTTCGTACTTAACTGGTTTCCCCTTGCTTGTGATGCGCGGGCGATCCGGCTTGTATTGGCATCCTGCGCCTGAACCGTCGGGCGCGAACATCGGAACCAATAGCCCTGGCACTCGTCGTTGAGCTTTCGAGAGGCCGTATTGTTCGAGCTGCGACGCGGCCAAGATGGAGCGGTAGCCGCGGTGGAGGATCACATCATCAGCGATAGCTGATGCCCGCAGCTCGGCTAAGTGCTTCGGGAAGAGACTGGGGAACTCGGTCGAGAAGACTTCGTCAGGCATCGTTATCCTCCTGGCGTGGCTGCGCTTGTTTCAGAACTCGCGCGATTGTTCGGAACGAAACCTTGTGCCCCTCATCTTTGAGCCTGCTGGCGATTGCCCGACTACCCAACCCCTGACCGGCCAGTTCGAGAATGCGGTCAATGGGCAAGTTCAAGGTTGGCCTGCCGACCTTTCCACCGCCCCACTTTTGGCAACTGGGAATTCCGCCCCCGCTTGGAATTGCCATAAATGCATCCCCGTCCTGTCGGTCACGGTATGCAGGAATCGGCGCTCGGCCAGCACGTGGCACCCATGCCGGACGCTTCCGCTCCGGCAACCGTGCTGCCTCGGCGGTCAGGAAGTCGAAGCATCCCTGGCAATAATGCCCGTCCGAACTTACCTCAGCGGCCGGTTTGCCGACGAGGCAGGCGCAACAGAAGAAGCCACCAGCCTCGACTATCGCTCTGTCACGAGTCGCGTCGGGATGTTTACCAGTCGGCATCTTGCCCCCCGTTCGGCTGGCTGCCGTTGCCGATGCCGAGGAAGCGATGCAATAAGGCCAAACTCACCCTATAACGGCTGCCAATTTTAAGAACACCAGGTAATGAGTTGGTTCTGGCCAGGAGGTAGGCGTAAGATCGACTCACTCCTAAGCAGTCGGCGGCTTCCTCGACGCTGATAGTCAGCCGCCGTCCTGGAACTTCAGTCATGACTTTCCACACTCTTCTGCCAATAAGCCGAGCGCAGTGAGAATACGCTTCCGCCGGCTGGGGCGCACATAGCGGTCATGCTCGAGGCGAACAATGTCGATAGGCTGACATTGCGCAAAGTGGCTAAGATCAATCTGTCGCCAGCCCTTGACGAGTCGAACAAACTTCGCGCGTTGTCCCTCGGTCAAACCGTCCAGGACCAGGATGTCGTTTGCTGTTGTGTCCACAGTGGCCTCACGTTACCAGAATGTGCCCGACATTAACATGACGGCAAATTCCATTCGTGGACGGCATAATAAAAAAGCTGCCACCACCATGGGTGACAGCCCCTCTAAAGGCTGCTGCTGGGGATCGTTGTCCTTAGTGTCGACCTGGCTTGCGCGGATGCCCCGTTAGGTTATCAAATAGGGTTATATCGTTCGATATGCGTGAAGGGTCAGGATACTTCTCGTCGTCAGGCTTTGCTGCATACGGCCCTGATTTCGTCAGCGCGTCTACGTACGCCTCGGTAGTCCTGTGCTCGACACGGCACCCATACCAGTGTCGTGCGTGTTTTAGGAATATGCCATAACGTGAGCGGACGAACCCCTTGCCGTGCACCTTCCTCTTGATTTGGCGTTCGGCGTATCGCTTCGGCTTCGGGGTACTCATGATTGCCTCAAGGTCGTAGACTTCCCCCTCCCGCTCGATTGCGCTATACTGATCAAGAGACACTCTCTCGATTCCGCACCAGTCCATTAGTGATTGCACTAGAATCCAGCCGATAAGCTCCGGCGCATCCTCGGGTTTGACCTCAGGCGGCTCGTCTTCTTCCCTGTCGGACCGATTGCACGTCCCCAGAATGAACTCACCGGCTAGGTCAAGCAGGCGAAGGAAGTCGGCGTTATCCTTGTGGCGCCCAAACACCTCGGTCAGCGCCCCCATGGTTGGGACCTCGGTGGGGTTGAACTCAATTCCCTCAGCTAGGCTGGCATCGAGCTTGCTGGTCCAACTACCAGCCCATTCCCGCACTGTCTTCCGATGACGAATCCCCTCGTCAGCCACACGCTGACAGCCAGGAGTGCCCCATTGTTCGACGATGGGTGCGTACAACCTCGGCCCGTCCGGATTCCATTCCAGAATCACCAGCAACAGACACCTGGCGGCCACGACTAGGTCGGCTTGGGTCATCAGCCCCAAAGGCTGGCGATAGGCGACCTGCCCGAGGTGCTGCCGCTCGGCGATGGTCCTCCGGCGAACCTCCTCACCGTGCTCGCGTGCACGCTCGTCGAACTTGGCCTTCTGCCGGAGCTCGTGCTTACTCGGAGGCTTGACCTTCTGTTGGTAGTTCATCTGCTGTATTATATCATCCCAAGGTACGCACTTTGGTGAATCTGGACACTATCCTGGACACTATTTTCGCAAAATGCCGCCGCTTCAAAACGGTCCGGTGAAGCTAAATACCGGTGCCGGTTGTGGACGGCATAGACGGTGTTGAACGTAGACAGACCTCCTGGACACTAAATGTCGAACTTAAAATTCGTCGGACTCCGGTCCATGTGGGTTCGAATCCCGCCCTCGGCAGGGTGTTCCGGACACTATCCGGACACTATCCGGTCCCTGTCCCATTGTCCTCAACCTTGGACATAATTTCGCCAAACCGAGAAGCGGCTGCTTCCTGCAACCCTGGCACTACGTGAGAATACTGGTCAAACGTAGTAGTGATGGTCGAATGTCCCAGCCTCTCCTGCACTACCTTGGGGTGAACGTCGAACGCCTGCAACAAAATCGAGGCATGAGTGTGCCGAAGGTCGTGCAACCTGAGTCTGCCCAGCCCCGCCTGTTGCGCGATCTTGCTGGCCATCTTAGTCAACGTGTCCGGCTTCAGGGGTTCCCCCCCTTTTTGGGTGAACATGAGGTCGGTAGTTAGTAGCTGGCTGCCGATTGTCGCGTACAGGGCCTCCTGCTTCTCGCGGAAGGCTCGCAGAACGAGCGCGGTTGTAGGGTCGATCTGCACCTTCCTGCGCCCCTTGGCTGTCTTCGGCTCTGCGAATACCACCTTGCCGCCCTTGGTCTGCCGGAGGGTCCGGTTTATGGCGATGAATGGCCTTGCCCCTAGCTCCACATCTGCCCACTTCAGCGCCAGCGCCTCACCTCTGCGCATGCCGGTGTAGCCCAGCACGTAGAATACTTCATAGTACCGCGTGCCTCGGGCCGTCTCCAGGAAGCGGCGCAATTCCTCGGGGTTCATCGCTCTCATTTCACGGTATTCCGGCTTCGGGGGTGAGACAGCCTTGGCTGGATTCCTTCCCAGCTCCCCCCACTTGACGGCATGATCCAGTGCCTCACTCAGCACACGGTGATGCTGCATGACAGATTTGGCGCTCAGGGTTCCAGGTTTGCCGTCGAGCCTTCCACTCATAGCCTTCGCATGGCAGGCTTGAATATGGCCAGGCTGAAGTTGAGTGAGCGGTATCTTGCCCAATGTAGGAAGGAAGTGATTCCGGACTATCCCCGTATACCGTTCTAAGGTGCTCGGCCTGACATTCGTGGCTGCATAGTCACGTAGCCAGCGTTCTAGGTACTCACCGGTCATAGTGCGAGAAGACGTTACGGCTATTCCTCGGTCGATGTCACCCTGCATTTGGCGCATTGTCTTCTGCACTTGGCTGAGAGAACCCCGCACGGTCTTGCTCACCTTGCGGGGCAAGCCAGTTACAGGATCATGGACTGTCAGACGAATCCTGTAGGCTCCCTTCATATCCGTGCGTGGGATGATGCTGCCTTCCCCTTTTGGTCGCCTTCTGCTCATGCCGCCCTCCTAGTCCTCGAACCTCACCCGGCCCTGATCCGCCCAATGCCATCCCCAGTGCCAGTAGTTCCCAAATGCCGGCGGGGTCTCATTGTCCTGATAGGGGTTGTCTGTCACTGGCTTACCTTCCCTCTGAGCTATTGCCCCACGGTCGAAGATCGCCTGGAGCGCCTTGTTTCGAGTCTCCGGTCGGGTGTCGCATACAACTCTCACGACGGTACCTCCTAGTAATTTGATACCCAAAAGTGTACCGGCGACAAGCTTACTTGTCAATAGGTGGACGGCCCATTTTGCGCTCACTGGCGACGAACCTGTCCAGGGATTCACGCGATATGATCCACTCGCGGATAACCTTCCGGCCTTGTATCTTGCCATGCTGTAGAAGCTTCCGAATATATTCCCTGGACAGCCCAGACCGCGCTGCCGCTTCCTTCACCGACAAACCCTCCAGCATTTATCCCTCCATTTGAGAATGTGACTATTATATCGCGTGCGAGTCCCTTTTGGCAAATGACATAGGCTGCTGGCTGGCCGTGATGTGTAGCACCTTCCTCGGCGGCCTTGGAGGTTCTGCCGGCGCATCCGGCAAGGACTCAAACTCAATAACTAACTCTCGACACTGCGGCGGCCGCCTGGCGATGCGCTGTCGCGCCTGCTCTGCGCAATAGATCACTCCCCGAATAGCCCCTGGATCGTTGTCAAGCCACAGCTTCCAAACATGCTGCGGCATGACTGCCTCTTGGCCGTCAACCCAAACACGCACCATTCGGCCTTCCCTGAGAAGTTGCTTCACCGCTCCATTCAGGGCCCCGGGGTTGCACCGGAAGTCGATTCCCAGGTCGCGCTCAACCCTGCCCTCGGCAACTTCATCGTAGAGCAAGTACATGCACTCGCGGGAGAGGTATCGAATGATACGAGACTTCAGGGCTTCACTGACCCAGTTGCGATTCTCTGGCTCACGATACTTGCCGTTGCCATTGGCCATGGCTGCCCCTTTCTTGCGGAACACACTGTCCGCAAAGTCAGCGTCGAATGCCGATGATGTTGCCGGCATCATCACGGATCAGCCGGTCGTCGAGCTGGTCGATTCTCTGTTGCACCGCTTCCCGCGACCGGTCCGTGCCGAAGTGCACGGGGCAGGATATGTCACAGCCCATCTTGTTGGCCATGACGAGCATGAAGATCAGGCCAGCCACAAGGATGATGCGCCGAAGTGTGGAAATCCACAGATTGTCCAGAAGACTATCATCGTCGTCCTCGTCGTCAGGGGGACACAGGCTGTCCTTCGGGAACACCCACTTCATCACGCACCCACGGCTTTGTTCCAGCGCCTTCGCCCCACGAATCGGCCATCGCCAGTGACAACCCCCGGGCCCCGGGACCGGCCACTGCGGTCGCGCCGGAAGGATATCTTCTCGCCTGGCCCGATGTCCGCTTTGGTGATACCCAGATCGGCGCTCACCGCAACCGGCATCTCACCTCGGCTGACTTCAATAGTGGCAGATGGTTTAGCTGACTTC
>JALGUK010000526.1 GCA_029820875.1 Candidatus Zipacnadia bacterium | reverse complement strand
GAAAGCGAGACCGGCCCGGCCACCAAGGTTGTCGAGCACACCTATGACTACCTCAACCGTTGGGTCACCCGCTCGGTCGACCCCGACGGCGACGGCCCGCTGGGCTTCGCCGACACCTACTTCGTGTATGATGGCGTACCCTCCCCTCTCCCGCTGGCGGGAGAGGGGTCGGGGGTGAGGGGAGCCAGCGGCGTCTCTCTCGACCGTGGCGCGGTCACGCTCGACCAGATCGGTCAGATCGTCCTCCAATTCGACGACGACGCCCAACCAGATCGGTCAGATCGTCCTCCAATTCGACGACGACGCCCAAGGCGATCCGCAGCTCACCCACCGCTACCTTTGGGGGGCGGCTGTTGATCAAATCCTGGCCGACGAACAGGTCACCTCGCTCACCACGCCCGGCAACATCCTCTGGACGCTCGCCGACCACCTGGGCACCGTCCGCGACCTCGCGCAATACGATGCATCTACAGGTGACACGACAGTCGCCTCGCATCGGCTCTACGACGCTTTCGGGAACCGCATTGCCGTCACCGGGGCCGTAGATCACCTGTTTGCGTTTACCGGGCGCGCGTTGGATGGGTCGACCGGTCTTCAAAACAATCTCAATCGCTGGTACGATGCGGAGCTGGGTCGATGGGTCAGCCAGGATCCGATCGGATTCGCCGCAGGCGACGCGAACCTATACCGGTACGTCGCGAACAGTCCCACGAACAAGATCGATCCGAATGGATTGGAGGGAAATTGGCTGTACAATTTCTTTTTCGGATGGAAGGAGGGTGAACACTCCAAAGAGATTAAGCAGGGTGCGGCAAGGCGCAGGCAGGCGTTAATCGAGCTTGGAGGGAGTCAAGCCAATAAGGAATTGCAGAGGTCGCTCCGGTTCGGTGGCGAGTTACCCGGCGACGTGATAAACCACACCGGATGGTGTGCCCTAGAAGCCGGCGTGTTGCTGATACCGGGCCCTGCGGACGACTATGCGAAGAATGCTTACTACGGCGGAAAGGCTATCGACGGAGCTGTTGACGCCGCGACCGCGGTACGCGGTTTCAAGTCTTTCCGGGCATTGAAGAGAGCCCTCGGCTCCCCCGGTAAAGGAAACGTTTGGCATCACATTGTCGAGCAATGTCAGGTCAGCAAGTTCGGCGCCAAGGCAATTCACAACACCGACAACGTCGTGGCGGTTCCGCGATGGGTGAATCAGGCAATCGCTGACTATTACTCATCGAAACAGTGGTTCACCGGTGGGAAGACTGTGAGACAGTGGTTGGGTTCGCAGTCGTATGAAGAACAAATGCGTTTTGGAAGAGACATCTTGAATCGTATCCTCTGGGGCAACTCGTTACCGTAGGGTCTGAAGATGAACGATAACTCGACTGATCTTAGGGAACTTCTTCTGACGTATCGTGAAGCGGCAGCAGGCACACGTGAGCGCGATCCCAAGAAGCACAACGACTGCCACGACAAAGCCCACGCCTGTTATAAGATTCTCCGGGAAAGCGAAGCGGGGAGACAGGGCATCGTCTCGCTGATTTCCGACCCGGACCCCTACGTTCGTTGCGCGGCAGCCGCTCACAGCCTGCAATGGGCACCAGCGATTGCACGGCGCGCCCTGGAAGCGCTGCGCGATGACGATAGGGAATGTGCGTTCAGTGCAAAAATGGTCCTTGAGGAACTTGACAAAGGGCGTCTCTCGTTCGACTATTGAGCCACGTAGCTGATGCTGTCCACGCGGACGGGTGGCACGCCCTGAAAAACGAAGGGCGTGGCCGGGTCCACGCGTGACTCATCACGCCCATCGCTAGGCTCTGGGCGTGCCACCCGACCGCTTTGGATCCCCAGGTTGGGTGCAGATCTCCTAGGCGCCTTCTTCGAGGAGTGCCAGAGAGAGTTGGGGCAGCTTCCAGACGAGGATCCTTGAGCGGCAAGAGCGGGCTCGCAGGATCAGATGCGACACGCGATCAAGTAAAGGGATGCGCATGTTGACGGGCTCGCAGGATCAGATGCGACACGCGATCAAGTAAAGGGATGCGCATGTTGACCAGGTCGAGACGGTGGGGCGCGGGCCCCTCCGGATGCGTCCTGGTGATCGCGGCCGGCTGGGGTCCTTCGGGGCCGAACACCGATCCGGCAAAGGGCACGGCAATCATTGCATTGGAGGTTCCGATCATGACAACGAAACTAAATCTTGAACGCTCCGGTCCTCCATTAACGGCCCAAGAAATCAGCGCATTCGAACAGGAGATCGGCGGGCGGCTTCCCGAGGACTATAAGCAGTTTCTCCTCGCCCGTAACGGGGGGCTTACCGAACCTTGGGTCGGCTTTCTTTGGAAGGGCGAGATGCAAAGGGTGGGCGAATTTCGTCCGTTGTTGCGCCCAGGCGATCGGGGCGTGCGGCCGGCGCTTCAGAGTCTGCGTGAGCTGAATACCGATGGATTCCTGCCGGTCGCCAGTACCTTGAACGAGCAAGAGATCTGTGTGGCCTTTCGGGGGAATGTCGGCGCCGTATTCCTCACCGAATACACGTACAAAACGGTATTCCGGGGCGACCTAGTTCCCATTGCTGTAACCATGACGCCGCTGGCCCGTTCGTTCACCGAGTTCCTCGATATGCTCGTCGAGATCCCCGACCCGTACTGCCGCATCGAGGACTTGGGCAAGCAAGGCACGCCCGACGATTTGGCACAGTATTTGGAGGAGGGGAATTCCATCGACGCCGTTGGCAAGAACGGCTTCACGATCATCTGCGAGGCGATCAAGTTCAATAACGTGCCGATGGTCCGGGCGTGCATCGAACATGGTGCAAGTCTTTCCGGCACGATTCATCGCGCGGTGGGAAACAGGCGGCCGCACCTGATCCAGATGCTCGTCGACGCCGGTGCGGACATCAATGAACGCGACGAATTCGGTGACACTCCCTTGTACTGCGTGGGCGGCACGGCCCTCCCCGACGAGGAAGGGGCGCGAAACCGGGAAGTGGAAGCCCTGCTCATCAAGTTGGGAGCCGTGAAGGAGAGTAGCCGGGAGAGACGGATATATTGGGGACCAGCAGGCGGACACGGATAGCGATGGCGAGGTCGATCCGGGCGAGCGGAGCCAGATCACCGAATACCACTGGGACCATCGCAATCGGCTGATCGAGGTGATCCAGCGGGATACCGACATCGGTCCGGCCGTCAAGATCGTCGAGTACACCTACGACTACCTCAACCGCTGGGTCACCCGCTCGGTCGATTCTGACGGCGATGGCCCGCTCGGCTTCCAAAACACCTACTTCGTCTACGACGGCACGCCCGGGCCAAGCTCCCTCTCCCCCTGGGAGACGGGTGGGGTAAGGGCTGTCGGATCGGGGGATTCCGGGGACACGAACCGATATTGACATTCTGGGGAATCTTCAGTAGCCTGTTGGGATGCCTCGACTGGCGAGATTGGTTGTGCCGGGTTTGCCGCACCACGTGACGCA
>JALGUK010000525.1 GCA_029820875.1 Candidatus Zipacnadia bacterium | reverse complement strand
TACTTTGGAATCCCGGTTGACATCACTCCACAAAACCCGCAGGCAACCGTGGAGATGGGCGACTTGGGCTACTGGCCGCCCGGGAGCGCATTCTGTATCTTCTTCGGACCGACCCCTATGAGCAGCGGAGACGAGATACGTCCCGCAAGCCCCGTTGAGGTCTTCGGGAAAATCATAGGTGATCCGACGGTCCTCAAGAGTGTCCGCTCAGGGACGAAAGTGGTCATCGAGGCCGAGGAGTAGCTTCGCAATAAAACCATGTCATTCTGAGCGCAGCGAAGAATCTCGAAGCTGCCCTCGCCCGTCGTGGGCACAAGGAGGGTGTCTTCGCTTCGCTCGCTCAGAACCAGAGAGGGTGGGGGCGCAACCTATGTCCTACCTCATCGGTATAGATGTCGGGACCACCGGTGCCAAGGCGTTACTAATTCACGAAAACGGCACGGTTGTTGCAACTGCGACTGAGGAATATCCGTTGTTTACGCCCCGGCCACTGTGGGCTGAGCAGAATCCAGCCGACTGGTGGCGGGCTACGGTCCTCTCTATCAGACGGGTTCTGGCCGACTCGGGTGTGAAGACCGCTGATGTAAAAGGACTGGGATTGTCAGGGCAGATGCACGGGTCGGTGTTTCTGAACGAAAAGAACGAGGTAATCCGGCCCGCCATCCTATGGTGCGATCAACGTACAGCGAAGCAATGCGATTGGATTACCGAGAAGGTGGGCGCTGATACGCTGCACGAAGAGACGTGCAACCCTTGTCTGACGGGCTTCCAGGCGGGAAAAATCATCTGGTTGCGCGATAACGAGCCTGAGAACTACTCGCGTTTGAGGAAAGTGCTGTTGCCGAAAGATTACGTGCGTTTCATGCTGACGGGGGAATTCGTGACGGATGTATCGGACGCATCGGGAACGTCCCTGTTCAATGTGCCCCAGCGGCGGTGGTCGGACGCGGTCCTGGACGCAATCGGGCTCGACAAGGCGCTGCTGCCTGACGTCGTTGAGTCGCCGGAAGTGACCGGCGGCATAAGCGATGAGGCCGCAAGTGAAACGGGCCTGACCCAGGGAATGCCGGTGGTCGGTGGCGCGGGGGATCAGGCCGCAGGAGCCGTTGGCAATGGTATCGTGCGGGAAGGCATAGTCTCCTCGACTACGGGCACATCCGGCGTTGTGTTCGCCCACATGGAAAGCCCGCGCATGGATCCGGAACTTCGAACGCACACGTTCTGCTGCGCTGTGCCGGGGAAATGGCACGTTATGGGAGTGATGCTCTCCGCAGGCGGCTCCCTACGCTGGGCGCGGGATGAGTTGTGTCAGTCTGAGAAGAATATTGCGGGGTTGATGGGAGTTGACCCGTACGAGTTGATGACCGCGGAGGCCGCGAAGGCCCCGCCTGGCTCCGAAGGGCTTCTGTTCCTGCCTTACTTGAGCGGAGAGCGCACACCGTATCCAAACCCCAATGCCCGGGGCGTATTCTTCGGCTTGACCCTGGCCCACACAAAGCGACACGTATTGCGTGCGATTATGGAAGGTGTGGCGTTTGGACTGCGCGACTCGTTCGAAATCCTTCGGGAGATGGGAATTGAGATTACCCACGTGCGCGCATCAGGCGGCGGGGCACGCAGCCCGCTTTATAATCAACATTGACGAAGGTGCCGCGCTTGGTGTGGCGCTCTTGGCCGGTGTTGGAGCCGGCGTCTGGGACAGTGTCGAGGAGGCCTGTGATTCGGTCATCCGGGTCGTTGACACAACCGAGCCGATTCCCGAGAACGTCGAGCTTTACAACCGTTACTGGCAGATTTATCGAGCGCTGTACCAGTCCGTAAAGAAGCATTACGACGAGATAGCGCAAATCTCCCAATAGCCTGTCAACGAGGGGGAACCGGTATGGCTGAACAAATGCGCGTCCTGGTCGCGGCGGCGGAGGTTGTGCCGTTCGCGAAGACCGGAGGGCTGGCCGATGTAGCCGGGTCGCTGCCGCAAGCTCTCCGCGAGCTGGGCCTCGATGTGCGGGTGATACTGCCGAATTACTCCTGCACCCCCAAAAAGTTGGTGCCGAGCAAGCCGCTCATCAAGCGATTGCACGTGCCGG